>JAIDNR010000384.1 GCA_029063695.1 Ruminococcus sp. | reverse complement strand
ATGCAGTAGACCGTTACGCTAGCTATATGAATAACTGGAAGGATTTTTATCTGGACGGCGGCATCGTAATTGCTGACAGGTACACGACTTCTAACGCAATACATCAATGTGCAAAGCTTCCGGAAGAACAGTGGGAGAGTTTTATTCAGTGGCTCTTTGATTATGAATATCGGCTGATCGGCATTACGAAACCGTACCGCACGATTTATCTGCGTGTTGACCCGAATGTGAGTCAAGAGCTGATGACGAAGCGCTATGAGGGTAATGAGGCGAAGAAAGATATTCATGAAGCGAATCTGGATTATCTGAAACGTTCACGACAGGCAGCGGATTATTGTGCGAAAATGCTTGAGTGGAATGTTATAGAGTGTATCAGTGACGATCGTATGAGAACTGTTGACGATATTACAAAAGAAGTTTTCAGCATAATCGTATAAAAGGAGAATAAGAAATGAGTATCTTTGTTACAAGGTCATCGATGCCTTCATATGAGGATTATATAAAAGAGATCAAATCCATATTTGAAAATCATCATCTCACGAATATGGGGCCTGTATACAAAAAATTGCAGCATAGTCTGATGGAATATCTCGATGTTCCACAGCTTTCGATGTTTGTAAACGGGCATATGGCGCTGGAGATTGTTATTCAGGCAATGGGACTAAGAGATTCAGGCGGTGAGGTGATCACGACACCCTTTACATTTGTTTCCACAACACATGCAATTACGCGAAACGGACTGAAACCTGTTTTTTGCGACATCAAGCCAGATGATTACACGATTGATCCTGAGAAAATTGAAGCACTGATTACGGACAAGACCGTTGCTATCGTTCCTGTTCATGTGTATGGCTCAATCTGTGATGTAGAAGCAATTGAAGCAATCGCAAAAAAACGTAATCTGAAAGTCATATATGACGCGGCGCATGCATTCGGTGTGAAGTATAAGGACAGGGGTATAGGTTGTTATGGCGATGCTGCTATGTTCTCATTTCATGCCACAAAAGTATTCAATACCATTGAGGGTGGTGCGGTGACATTTAGTGATGAATCGCTCCGTAAAAGTTTACATAGTCTCAAAAACTTTGGAATCAAGACAGAAGAGTATGTAGATGAAATTGGCGGAAATGCAAAAATGGATGAATTTCGTGCAGCTATGGGTGTCTGCAATCTGAAAAACATTGACAACTGTATTGCTGCAAGAGGCGCTGCTGTTCATAGATATAATGAAAGACTCTCCAGTGTGAAGGGCATTCAGCTCATGACAGTGCAGCCGGATGTTACACCCAATTATGCATATTATGCTGTACTCTTTGAGCCGTCTAAGTTCGGAGAAACAAGGGACGATGTATATGAGCGTCTTAAGACGAATGATATTTTTGCAAGAAAGTATTTTTATCCGGCAATCAACGAGATGGATTGCTACAAGAATTCAAATAATGAGGAAACTCCAATTGCTGCGGAGATTTCTCGTAAAGTGCTGACACTTCCAATGTATGCAGATCTTACAATTGAAGAAGTGGATAGAATTTGTGATGTGATTCTTACACATAAAAATAGTTAAAGGGACGAAACAGAGTGAAAAAAATTTTATTGCTCGGCGGTTCTGCACAGCAGATCGTTGCGATTGAAACTGCTAAGAGGCTTGGGTATTATACGGTTCTTTGCGATTATCTGACGGATAATCCGGGACAATATCATGCAGACCAATTTTACCTTGTCAGCACAACTGACAAAGAGGCTGTTTTGGAAATTGCAAAAAAAGAGAATGTGAACGGAGTGCTGGCGTATGCCTCTGATCCGGCTGCTCCGACGGCGGCTTATGTTGCAGAGCAGCTCGGACTTCCTACGAACCCGAGTGAATCTGTTGATATTCTCTGCAATAAAGACAGATTCAGGGATTTTCTAAGAGAAAATCATTTTAATTCACCCCGTTCCGATGGTTATACGGATATAGAAGCGGCAATCAAGGAAACTGCTCAATTCAGACTTCCTGTAATCGTTAAGCCTGTGGATTCTTCCGGAAGCAAGGGTGCAACTGTTCTTTATTCTTGGGACGGGCTGCGTGAAGCTGTAGATTTTGCGCTCACATTTTCAAGAAGTAAGCGTTTCATTATTGAAGAATTTATTGAAAAGGGATACCCTTATATTATTGGCGGCGATGTTTTGGTTTCTGACGGGGAAGTAAAAATCTGGGGACTTATGAACTGCCATCGGGACAATATGGTCAATCCGCTTGTACCGGTGGGGAAAAGCTATCCACCAAGCCTGGACGCAGGAATAATGGATGAAGTGAAGAATGTCATCTGTAACATTATCAGTAAGCTCGGGTTCATGAATGGCGCTGTGAATGTGGAGTTGATTGTTGATAAAAACGGCAGTGTCTGGCCTATTGACTTTGGTCCACGATGCGGTGGGAATATGATCCCGAATTTATTAGGATATATTTTTCATGTTGATGTTGTGGAACTTTCAGTGCTGGCTGCTATGGGAAAAAGTCTGGAAATTCACCCTTCAGAGCCAGATGCCTGCTACGCTACACATAATCTGCACGTTGCTCGGAACGGTAGCTTTGTAAGGGTGGATTATTCAGAAGATGCCTTGAAATACAAAATCGATGCAAATGTCTATGTGAAAGAAGGAGACTTGGTTGCATATTTTGATAATGCGTCAAAGGCTATAGGAATTATTTTTTTCAGATTTGATTCTTCTGATGAAATGAATCGCTTCCTCGAAAGTATTAATGAACAGATAAAAATTATCTTAAAATAACGGGATTCGGCTCGGAGGGTAAGAATGATAAAATCAGAATTAACTAAGGCTATGCGTTGGGAACTTGCTGACCATCTTGCACAAACCCGCCTTGATGAGATCAATAAAATGGTTGAAGAAGTCAAGCCTGCAAGCAATGTCTATTCTCAATATATAAAGAGACTACTTGATATTATTCTTTCTGCTCTGATTCTCCTTATAACATTTCCGCTTAACCTTGTCATTTTTATTATCACTGCCTGTACACTCGGAAGACCGATTTTTTTCAAGCAGGAAAGAATCGGCAAAGACGGAAAGCCATTTATGATCGTTAAATTCCGGAATATGACAAATGAAACGGATGAAAACGGTGATTTGCTTCCACCTGCGAAAAGAGTAACGAAATGCGGAAAATTCCTGCGGAAGACTTCGCTCGATGAGCTGCTGAATTTCTGGAGCATCCTGAAAGGTGATATGAGTCTGATTGGTCCAAGACCATTAGTGCCGGAGTACACACACCGTTATAACAAGCGCCATAAACAACGTTTGGTTGTCAGACCAGGGCTTGAATGTCCGCCCAGAGAATTGACAGATCATGTCTGGACATGGCAGGAGCAGTTCGAAAATGATGTGTGGTATGTAGAGCATGTGAGCTTTCTGACGGATTGCAAAATGGTGATCAATTTAGTACGGTTTGCATTGGACAGAAAGAGTGCTAATGCTCGTGCGGGGGCGAAGAGAGGAACATTTTTTGGGTATGATCAGGAGGGAAATGCGATAAATCTTGACGAAGTACCACAATATATCGTGGATGAGCTTTTTGATCATGTTCTGATTGAAAATAAGTGAAAGAGGTATGTAAGATGGGGAAATTTGACAACAAAACATTGCTGGTTCTTGGTTCAAATGTCGGAGCAGTTGATATGATTTGTTATGCGCGTGAAAATGGCGCAAAGGTCATTGTAGCGGATTACTATCCTCCGGAACGTTCTGAAGCAAAACGCTATGCGGATCGCCATGTTCTTGTGAGTACAGCGGATATTCAGGCACTGAAAGAGATTGTAGAGAAGGAAAATGTAAACGGTGTTCTTGCTGGTATCAGCGAATTCAACCTTCTCAAAGCAATGGAGCTGAGCAAACTGTGCGGTCTTCCGTTTTATTGCACACGAGAGCAATGGGATATGGTTGAAAGCAAGGATTGCTTCCGACAGCTTTGCATAGAAAGCGGTGTTCCCTGCCCAAAAACATATTTTACAGGAACTGAAATACCGGAAGATGCTTGGAATACCTTTACATATCCACTGGTGCTGAAGCCTGTTGATGCATCGGCATCATCCGGCGTTTTTATATGTCATACAGAAGAAGAATTGAGAAAGCATATCCCAGAATCTGCGAAGAAATCTTCAAGAAAGACAATTATCATTGAATCGTTTGTGCAGGGCAGCGAGTTTACTGCGCATTATACGATATGCGACGGAAAAGCTGCGCTCGCCTGTATTGATAATCGCTATCCGATTGCACTGCATGAGGGAAATGTGACGACCATACCAATAGCGCGTATTTACCCCTCTGTATTTGCAGAAAACTATATCGAAAAAGTCAATGCTTCTGTCATTCAAATGTGTGAAAGACTTGGCATGCAGGATGGAATCTTGTTTATTCAGGGAATCCATAATCCAGAAAACGGTGAGTACAATATTTTTGAAGCAGGTCTTCGGTGTGCTGGTGAAGCACCATATCGTTTCTTAAAAGAGATCACAGGGCGCAACTTTATTCAAATTCTGGTAGACCATGCTCTGCTCGGATCTTCAGATTATGATTTAACCATAGAAAAACCGCTTTTGAACGGAAAATGTTGTGGTATTGTGTCCTATGCTGCTCATCATGGAACAGTCGGCAGTATCGATGGTCTGGAGGAAGCTGTATCTGTTTGTCGGGGTGTGCTTGGGTACGAAAATCGGTATCCGGTCAGCAGAGAAGTACCGGATACGGATACGCTTCGACAGCTTATGATTCGCTTTATCATGTTGTGTGAAGGACGTCAACAGATGGCTGAGGATATCAAAATGTTGAATGACCACATTCATGTCCGCAATACAGATGGTAATGATATGATCGAAAAGTTTGATCCAAAGAGACTTTTTGGAGAGTTTTAAGAGAGGATATAAATTTGAATGAAAATTGCAATAGTTGGTGCAGGCGGCTTTCTTGGTACTGCACTTATGAATAAGCTAGCAGATAATCAAATTGATGAGGTTTATGCATTTTCATTTGACTTTGAAAGGCAGAAGGCGTCATTTCCCAAAGCAGAAAACATCATTCCGGTTGATAACGATGAAATGGATACATTTCCTTTTGAAATGATAGATGTTGTCATTCATTGTGCCTTTCCTCGGAATGCCGACAGCAAAGTGATTGCAGGTGGGATGCATTTTGCAGCAAAGGCAATACAAATGGCAGCAAGATCAAAAGCAATTATTCATATTTCTTCTCAATCAGTTTATTGCTCAATCAGAGATCTGCCGGCACAAGAAAGTGATATGCCAGAACCGGAAACAAAGTATGCAATTGGAAAATACGCAATGGAGCTGCTGGTAAATTCTGTATGCGGACATATTCCACATACTAATATTCGAATGGCAAGCCTGATAGGTCCGGGTTTTGATCAGCGTGTGACCAATAAAATGGTAGCTATCGCACTGGAGACAGGGCAGCTGCATGTGAAGGAAGATATGCAGCATTTTGGATATCTGGATATTAAAGACGCAGCAGATGGTATACTTAGTTTGCTACAGATCCCGTCTGAAAAATGGCGTCATGTCTATAACTTAGGTAGTCCGCAGACCTATTCGCTGCGTGAAATTGCAGAAACAATCGCAGATGTTGTAAAGGAAGAAACCGGAAAAGAGATCACCATTACATTCGAGACGGATACTAAATTATTGAATTCTGCACTCGATGGCTCTGCACTTTCTGCGGATACCGGTTTTACGCCCGGCATCTCTCTGCGCACAAGTATTCATCGCATTCTGAATTCAAAACAGTGAAGTATATCTATTGAGGAGTTGATTATGAAATGATCAGCGGATTTAAATTTCGTTCACTTAAGCTGAAAAGAGTTTGGGTGAAGAATGGTGGTCTTGCATTGGATGCGACACTGCTTCTCGATATGACTGTGGTACTTTGGCTATGCAATGCGTTTCTAAGGAAGGTTGTCGCAAAGGCTTTACTCGTTATTCATCTTCACCAGTACCTCTCATTGCTTACAACTGCAATTATTTATCTGCCGTTCCTGCTGTATATTGCTATATCAAAAAAAATTCCGTTTAAATATTTTCAATGTTTTTTTTTAGCATGTGCAGTTTTTTTTGGATTTACACTTTTGTTACATCCCTCCTATTTACATTGGTATACCAGAGAGAGCTTCGGAGCTGTCGATGTGGTTTTCCGTCCTGAGCGAGGCGCAATATGGGCGTTTCTGATGGTTGAGATATGTGGTGATGCAAAACGCTTATGGAAAAATTTTCAATGGGCATCGGTAGGTTTATTTGTCTATAACATGTTGCTTTGGCTCGAAGCAAAACGTGCCGGATATTGGGAATATGTCGGAAGCGACGGTAGAGTGACGGAGAGAAGCTATTCTCTGGAATTTGGATATTCAATGGCATTTGTGCTGTTTATTGTTTTCCTGACTTATATGGTTGAAAAGAAGCGCTGGCAGCTGTTATTTTCGATTCTGCTTGTGATCCTGATACTGGATTCCGGTTCAAGAGGTTCTTTATTGGCTTTAGTTTTATTTGGCTTCATTTTCTTTATTGATGCAAAATGGAGTCGACAAGATAAGCTGCGGAATTTTTTGCTGCTTGGAGGTATCGGCGGTCTGGCATTATTAAGTGTGAACCAAATAGTTTTGCTATTGGTAAAGCTCTTGAAACGCTACAATATATCTTCTCGTACACTGACAATGCTTGTCAGCGGTGACGCTATAGACGATAATGGCAGAGATAAAATTCAGGCTTTGGCTCTTAAAGAGATTAAGGAGAATTCGTTGTTCGGATATGGTGCATTTGGTGACAGACAGTTCATCGGACCGTATTATAACTGGGGATATTCTCACAGTATTGTATATGAAATGTGGGTGGATTTTGGTGTTGTGCTTGGTACGTTATTTTTGACCGCCGCAATTCTCATCACCGCAAAAATCATTCTTTCAGAAAAAGACCCCTTTATTCGAGGTTGCGTGGTTGTAGTGGTATGTGTTGCAGTACGCCTTGCGGTGTCCAATACATTCTGGGGAGATCCCTATTATTGGATGCTGATTGCACTTCTGACAAAGTGGATGTTTGTATACAGGAAACGTAGCCGATATATGTCTGCGGCAAAGCTTTATCAGAAATTAAATACTTGAAAGGAATCCTAATATATGTTTTTGCATATTCTTGGATCTAACTCACTTTTTGTAAAAGAATTTTATAAAATGTTGAGCCAGCGTTTTGATAAAAATGAACACGTTTTCATGGGACATTATCCGGATGAAGCAGAATATGCTAAATTAGACGGATGTCAGATCGTACAATCAAGATCAATTAAAATGCCGATGTATCTATATAAATCCGATTATATTATTGTACACGGGCTTTTTAATAAAATGGTCATTCTTGCACTGTTCATCCAGCCTTGGCTGCTGAAAAAATGCAATTGGATTGTCTATGGCGCAGATATCTATTCTCACAGAAAGGAAAATAAGAGTTTTTCTGAGAAGATACTGGAATATATGAAGCAACGTATTGCGCCGAAAATTCCTTATATTTCCACTACCTGCGACGGCGATTGGAAGCTGGTGCAGGAGTGGTATGGCGTAAAGGGTAAAAAGTTAAAGGCTACCTATCCGCTGGCAGGCTGTAATTCAGAATTGGTTTCGAAAATCAGAAATAGCCAGAAGGATTCTGAGCATATACATATCCTTGTCGGAAACAGTGCAACTATCACCAATCACCATAAGGATTCACTCGATATGCTTGCAAAATTCAAACATGAGAATATTTGTATTCATATGCCACTGAATTATGGCGATCCAGGCTATCAGGCATATGCCAAAGAAGTTATTGCATATGCAGAGAACATCTTCGGCAAAGATAAGGTTTTTCCGCTGACAGAAAGAATGAACGGCAATGACTATCTTCGTTATCTGAATCAGATGGATGTTTGTTTATTTAACAACGACCGTCAGCAGGGCATGGGCAATATTACACAGGCAATGTTGCTGGGGGCAAAGATTTATATTCGTCAGGGTACGACCATGTGGGATCACTACCGAAGCCTTGGCTGTGATTTACACGATATTGCTGAGATTAGCTCTTTTGAAAATATTGTGCAGCTTGTCTCGGAAGATGATGCGCAAAAGCAGCAGAATATCAATGCTGCTGCTGCACGTCAGGACATGGACTTGAAAATACACTATTGGACGATTCTGTTTAACACGATGAAGGGGAAATCAAATCAGTAAAATAATCAGTGCTTCGGCTATTCAATGGAGATAAAATTATGATTAGAAGGAAATACTGCAGATGAAAAGAGCGTCCAGAGAAGTTAATTTTATTAAAAGTACATTCATTCTCGCATTTGGTACATTTCTTCCGAAATTTGCTTCGTTTGTGACACTGCCAATTTATACATCAAGATTGACAAAGGAAGAGTACGGTACATTTGATTTGATTACCGTCCTTTGTACGTTGCTGTTGCCTGTTGCAACACTGCAAATTCAGAGTGCGGCATTCCGCTTTTTGTTGGATTGCAAGGAGGATGACAAAAAACGGGATATGCTCATTACAATCCTCTATTTATTTGTAATTCCAATATCTGTTTTAGTGCTGTTCATTTCATATTTCTGTATGTATAAGTTGCCGCCTGATTTGCGAATTCTTATTGTTTTGTATTACTTTGCAGATATCCTGCTCATTTTGACAAGGCAGATTGCCAGAGGTCTTTCCAAAAATCACTGCTACTCCATCAGTTCCATTATGAATTCTTTTCTGAATATGGGGCTTGTTGTTGTATTTTTGGTATTTATGAACCTGGGCTTGAACGGTCTAATCTTGAGCTTGACAATCTCAGCCGTTGTGTCTCTGGGATATCTGATTATTGCACTTAGGCTATGGCAGTTTATCCATATTGGTGCGTTGGATAAAGTGCTTTTTAAGAGTATGATTAGCTATTCATGGCCGATGATTCCAAATTCGATTTCGCTGTGGATTATCCGTGTATCGGATCGTGCAATAATTACAATGTTTCTCGGAACTGCTGCAAATGCAGTTTATGTTGCTGCAAATAAGATTCCGACTTTGTTGCAATTGATGCAAAACACGTTTCAAATGTCATGGCAGGAATCTGCGTCATTGTCTGTCAAGGACAACGATTCGTCTCAGTACTATAGCAATATGTTTCGGAATCTTCATCGGATCATGGCAGGTTTCACGGCATTGCTGATGAGTTTTCAGCCGATTATATTCAAAATATTGATTCGTGGAGATTACAGCGAATCCTATGTTCATATTGCAATTCTAGATTTGGCGATGTTCTATTCCAATGTTGCTATTTATCTTGGTGGCATTTATCTTGCAAATATGAAAACAAAAAGCGTCGGTGTTACGACGATTGTCGCGGCGTTGATTAATTTGATTATCAATGTGGCATTTATTCATCAAATTGGTGTTTTTGCTGCGACAATCTCCACAGCAGTCAGTTATTTGTTCCTGATGGTTTATCGCTTGATTGATGTTCAGAAAATTCAGAAAATCAAATATCCGATTTTTGAGATTGTTGTGACAAACATCATTTTAGTGGGGATGTGTTTTTTTTGCTACATTCGGAATATGCCATGCTATCTTATCAATTTTGTGATTGGTTTCCTGATGTGCTTTGTACTAAATCTAGAATTGATCAGAAAGTTGCTCAAGATGGTTGCAGCAAAATTAAAGAAGTAATCTTATTACAAATCCCCATTGAGAGAAGAATTCACTACCATGCTACACACTTGGCTGTTCGGAGATTTTAGTTGCAACGATGCATGTAGCACACAGCTTAGTATTACAGTTGTAAAAAGTGAGAATTCCAATGACAGACAGAAGCAGTAAGCTGATGTTTTAATTTCCATTTA
>JAIDNR010000383.1 GCA_029063695.1 Ruminococcus sp. | reverse complement strand
TATTACAGGAGTATCTAAAATAATGAAAAAAATATGTTTTACAGGTCACAGGCAAATCAATGATTTTCATTATATAACCAGAAAGCTTCTTGAACTGCTTGAAAAGCTGATAAATCAAGGGGCAGAGGATTTCTATGCAGGCGGTGCTGTAGGATTTGATACGCTTTGTGCACTTGCTGTGATTAATCTGAAACACATTCACCCACAGATAAAACTGCATCTTGTTCTGCCCTGCTCCAATACTGAACAGACAGACAGGTGGAATGATGAACAGAAAGAAACATTCAACAGAATAATTTCTTCCGCCGATTCAGTGGAATATACATCGGAATACTATAAAGATGACTGTATGAGACTCAGGAATGCACGTCTTGTTGAACTTTCGGACTGCTGTATATGCTATTATACGGGCAAATACATATCAGGTACAGGACAGACATTGCGTATGGCTCAGAAAAAAGGCATAGAAATATATAATATTGCATAACTATTGATTTTTTTTACAAAATATGTTAGAATATTTGTATTATGTGGAACAACAGGAGAATTAAATTATGATTAACAATGGTATCGAACAAAAAATTTTTCAAATTGGTTCGTTTTCTCAGTGATATGAGCTATGAAAAAACAATTTGTAAGTCTACAGAGATATTTTCGTAACGCTTTTCTCTTGGATTGTACAGAATAAACAACAGACAGAAAGGATAAAAAACTATGGATATTAATAAAACTCTTGCACAGGAATTTTCCCTCAGACAAGAACAGGTTGACAATACTGTTGAGCTTATCGACGAAGGTGCAACAATACCATTCATTGCACGTTACCGCAAGGAAAGAACAGGCTCGCTTGATGACCAAATTCTGCGTGAACTTTCCGACAGACTTGCATATCTCCGTAATCTCGAAAAACGTAAAGAGGAAGTCAGAAATGCTATCACGGAGCAGGAAAAAATGACTCCCGAAATCGAAAATGCCATATCTTCTGCAATAACTCTTGTTGAAGTTGAGGACATTTACAGACCATTTAAGCCGAAACGCCGCACCCGTGCAAGTATTGCAAGAGAAAAAGGACTTGAACCGCTTGCGGAAATCATTATGAATCAGGATAATTCGACAAATCCTGAAGATGAAGCCGCTGCTTTTATCAATGCGGAAAAAGATGTTGCCGATGTTAAATCGGCAGTTCAAGGTGCACTTGACATTATTGCAGAAGATATTTCAGATGATGCGGATATCCGTAAAAAGCTCCGTACATCAGCAGGAGAAAAGGGTATTATTGTATGCAAGGCTACAGACCCTGAAGCAGAAAGCGTATACATGAATTACTATGAGTATACCGAACCTGTTGAAAAGGTGGCAAATCACCGTGTACTTGCACTCGACAGAGGCGAAAAAGAGGGATTCCTTAAAGCTTCAATTGTACTTGATGAATCAATTGCTACCAATATTATCTTAAACAAATATATCAAATCAAATAATGCCTGCGGTGAACTTGTCCGCACTGCCGCTGAGGACAGCTACAAAAGATTGATTTTTCCGTCCATAGAGCGTGAAATCCGTTCGGAAATGACTGCAAAGGCAGCAGAAGAGTCAATAAAAGTATTCGCATCAAATCTCCGTCAGCTTCTTCTGCAAGCACCACTGAAAAACAGCGTGATTTTGGGACTTGACCCAGGCTACAGGACAGGCTGTAAAGTCGCTGTTATTGACGCTACGGGAAAAGTACTTGATACAACTGTAATCTATGTTACACATTCAAAAGCCGAATATGAACAGTCCAAAAAGAAGATAAAGGAATTTATAGAAAATCACGGCGTTACTGTAATATCAATTGGAAACGGCACTGCCTCACGTGAAACCGAACAGTTTGCAACAGAAGTAATCAAGGAAATTTCTCAGAAAGTAAGCTATATGGTAGTAAGTGAAGCAGGTGCGTCCGTATATTCTGCATCAAAGCTTGCAGCGGAAGAATTTCCCGATTATGATGTATCACTGAGAAGTGCAGTATCAATTGCAAGACGACTGCAAGACCCTCTTGCCGAGCTTGTAAAAATCGAGCCGAAGGCAATAGGTGTAGGACAGTATCAGCATGATATGCCGCAGGCTCGTATGAATGATGCACTTTCGGGAGTTGTTGAGGACTGTGTTAACTCTGTCGGTGTTGACCTGAATACAGCTTCACACTCACTTCTCTCATATATTGCAGGAATCAACTCAGCCGTTGCAAAGAATATTGTTGCATACCGTGAGGAAAACGGCAGATTCACTGACAGAAAAGAACTTCTCAAAGTACCGAAATTAGGTAAAAAGGCATTTGAACAGTGTGCGGGATTTCTGAGAGTACGTGACGGAAAGAATCCGCTTGACAATACTGCCGTACACCCTGAAAGCTACAATGCGGCATCTGCACTTCTTAACGAATGCGGATTCACTCTTGCTGATATTTCTGGAAACGGTGCTGTGGGAATATCGAAGAAAGCCGAATCGGTAGGCATTGAAAGCATAAGTGAAAAGTCGGGAATAGGCATTCCGACTCTCACAGATATTATAAAAGAACTCGAAAAACCCGGTCGTGATTTGCGTGATGAACTTCCTCCTCCGCTTCTCCGCAGCGGCGATGTTATGGATATAAAAGACCTTAAAGTCGGTATGGAACTTGTCGGAACTGTCCGCAATATCATTGATTTCGGTGCATTTGTTGACATCGGTGTACATGAGGACGGTCTTGTACATATATCACAGATTTGTGCAGGATATATCAAGCACCCTCTCGAAGCTGTGAAAGTCGGCGAGATTGTCAAAGTAAGAGTAATCGACGTTGATGTAAAGAGAAACAGAATCTCCCTGACAATGCGTCTTAATGATGAGGAAGAAAAAAAGGCTGAGAAAAAACAGAATAACAGACCGAAAAACAAAAAACGTGAGAAAAAGGGATTTGATGCATCTAAAATCCATAACAGTGCATTCAGAATAAAGCAGAAGTAATTTTACTAAGGAGTGCGGAATTGTTTTTATTAAATAATTTCAATTTCGCATTTCCGATTATTTATAAAGAAAGGAACGGTTGTATGGCTAATGATATAATTAAGGACTTAAAAGATTTAGTCAATATGATAAATCTGAAATTCACGGCACAGGAAAAATTTCAGATGGGCGACAATCATTTCTATGGTAAGAACGGAACTGAATACGACCGTGAAAAAGCATTCAAATGGTTTCTTTTGTCTGCTGAGGAAGGCAATGCAGAGGCTCAGAATGCTGTAAGCGTGTGTTATCTTGAAGGCATAGGAACTCTCAGAAATCCCGAACGTGCCTTTGAATGGTGTCTTAAAGCGGCTGAACAGGAATTTACTCTCGCACAAAGCAATCTTGCACACCTCTATGAGCGTGGACTGGGAACTGAACAGGATTTAAAAAAATCATTTGAATACTATAAAAAAGCAGCTGAAAAAGGATATATTCAGGCTCAGAATATGCTCGGAGGCTGTTATTACAGCGGAAAAGGCACTGAAAAAGATTTTGAAAAAGCTTTTGAATGGTTTAAAAAGTCCGCAGAGCAAGGTGATTTTCAGGCACAGTACAATATTGCTTCATGCTACAGAAACGGTCTGGGAACTGAGAAGGATTTACTCGAAGCCGTATACTGGTATATGAAATCATACAAACAGGGTTATTCCAAAGCCGAAGCAGCATTGAGAAGTATGCTGAAATAAAAGTTATCTGAATTAATTTTTAATTGATAATTAACAAAAAATACTTGAATTAATCCTTGAAATATGATATAATTATTTATAATTACGTTTCGGAAAGGAGTGAATAAATTGACAGCAAAAGAAGAATTTATATCAATATATAATGAAAACATCAAACGTCCCGGAGCAGATAAGCTGCTGGATTTTCTCATGAAATCAGACTTTTTCACAGCTCCGAGCAGTACACGCTATCACGGTTCATATGAAGGCGGACTCGTTGAACACAGTGTGAACGTCTATCACTGTCTGAAAGATTACCTCTCACGTCCACGTACCAGAGAACTCTATGGAATGAACTTTTCTGACGAATCTATTGCAATTGTCGCACTTCTGCATGATGTATGCAAAGTGAATTTCTATACAACGGAGCTCCGCAACAGAAAAAATGATGAAACGGGCAAGTGGGAAAAATATCCTGTTTATACTATAGATGACAAGCTTCCGTATGGTCACGGCGAAAAGTCCGTATATATAATTTCGGGTTATCTTTATGGAGATGGCAGACTTACACGTGATGAAGCGTGTGCAATCCGCTGGCATATGGGTTTTTCGGGAATTGAAGATAAAAACACTATCGGCAAGGCTCTTGAAATGTACCCTCTTGCGTTTGCACTTCATGTCGCCGATATGGAAGCCTCTTACTTTATTGAGGGAAGCAATAAATAAATTTATTAACAAGGAGAAAATAAACTATGAACTGGTATGATAACGCCATAATCTATCACATCTATCCGCTTGGTTTCTGCGGTGCACCGAAATTCAATGATTTCAGCAATAATGAAGTAACATATCGTCTTGACAAGGTACTCGAATGGATTCCTCATCTTAAAGAAATGAATGTCGATGCTGTTTACTTTGGACCTGTTTTTGAATCAGTTGAACACGGCTATGATACTGTTGATTACAAGAAAATTGACCGCCGTCTCGGTGACAATGATTCTTTCAAGCATATCTGTGACGAACTTCATAAAGCAGGAATAAGAGTAATTCTTGACGGTGTATTCAATCACGTCGGCAGAAAATTCCCTCAGTTTGTTGATATTCAGGAAAAAATGCAGGGTTCAGGTTACTGTGACTGGTTTCAGAATCTCAACTTCGGCGGACAGTCACCATGCGGAGACCCTTTCTGGTATGAGGGCTGGAACGGTCACTATAATCTGGTAAAACTCAATCTCCGCAACGTTGGCGTATGCGACCATATAATTGACGCTGTAAACTACTGGATTGAACATTTCGGAATCGACGGTATCAGATTTGATGCTGCTGACTGTATCGACTTCAATTTCTTCAAGAGAATCCGTGATTTCTGTAAAGGTAAGAAGCGTGACTTCTGGCTTATGGGTGAGATTATTCATGGTGACTATAACAGATGGGCAAATCCCGAAATGCTCGACAGTGTAACAAACTATGAGTGCTATAAGGGTATCTATTCATCACACAATGACAAGAACTACTACGAAATCGACTACTCAATCAATCGCCAGTCAGGTGCAAACGGCGGTATCTACAGAAATATCAATCTTTATAATTTCGTTGACAACCACGATGTAAACAGACTTGCAAGCACTGTTGCAAATCCCGCACATCTTCCGCTTATTTACACACTCATGTACACAATGCCCGGCATTCCGTCAATCTACTATGGCAGTGAATACGGTATTCAGGGACGCAAGGAAAACAACTCCGACGATGGTCTCCGTCCATGCCTGTATCTCGCTGATATGGAACGTGAAAACATGGGTCTTTACAGACACATCGTAAAACTCGGACGCATCTACCGTGCTTATCCTGCACTTAGAACAGGCACTTATGAAAGATTGCAGATTACAAATCAGCAGATTCTTTTCAAGAAAACCCTCGGTGAACAGACTGTATATATCGCACTCAATCTTGCTGATTATCAATATGACTTCAATTTCCAGACTCATCTCCCTGCACTTGTTGACGTACTCAGTGCAAATCAGATTGACGTAAACAACGGCAATGCTCATATCCATATGCCACCGTTCTCAGCAATGATTATTGTATCTGACGACATTGTGAACACGGTTTCAACTGAAAATGTACCTGTTGAGGCAGCAGACAACGACGTTGAGACGGAAGTTGTAATCGGTGCAAGATATCGTCATTACAAGGGCGGAGAGTACGAAGTAATCGCTATGGCACGTCACAGTGAAAACAATGAGGAACTTGTAATTTACAAGCGTATCGGCGGAGAAGAACTTGTATGGGCAAGACCAAAGGCTATTTTCTGCGGAAAAGCCGGCGACGGTACTGTAAGAAGATTCGTTAAGCTCAGCTGAAATAAATAACTGAAACGGAAGCGTAATGCTTCCGTTTTTTATCTGTAAAATTTTTCAAAAAAAATGTGATATTTCCGTCTCCGAAATCGTTTTATATACAGAACCGGTTCAATACATACGAAAGGAGATAAGTCCATGAGCAACGATGAAATGGAGCTGCTGTACAACAAATACAAGAACTCCGTATACCGTCTTGCATTCAGCTACTGCAAAAATACGGCTGATGCTGAGGATATTACTCAGGAGACTTTTATTAAAAGATTTACTGCGGATATAAAGTTCAGTGATGAAAAATCCGAAATGGCATGGCTCATGAAAGTTACTGTCAATAAATGCAAAGACCTGCTGAAATCTATAACATACAAATATTTCTACTATGCAGTTTCGCTTGAAGAAGCAAATCTTAAGTACGAATCACCTGAGGAAAGTGCAGTATATCACGCTGTAATGGAACTTTCTCCGAAATACCGAATTGCTATACATCTTTACTATTATGAGGGTTATTCAGTTGCGGAGATAGGTAAAATACTCGGCAAGAGTGAAACTGCCATACAGACAAGACTTTACAGAGCAAGAAATCTGCTGAAAAAATCATTGGGAGAAGGTATGGAACTATGAATATGAACGACTATAGAAAAGTCACCGACCGCATTGAACCAAGTGAAAGATGCAGAGAGGAGATTTTTAACATGAGTAAACGACGGAAGAATCACATAAGATTAAATAAAAAGGGAGTTGCTGCAATAGTTGCCGTTGCTGTTGCAGCCTGCGGCGGTACTGCCGTTTTTGCCGCTGATAAACTCGGTGCATTCGACAAACTCAGGAATATCAAGGAAAGAACTGTAACTACAGACGACGGCAGAGAATTTCCTATCAATAAATTTGAACATAAGGACTATGATAAAATTGCCGATAATGCCGAAATCCTAAGTGAACCTGTTACGGAGAACACGGAGAATATATCAATCAGCATTGACAGCGTATACTGCGACGGAAGAACGATTATTCTCGGAATTACGGGAAGTCTTACAGACGGAAATCCCGAAAATTATGGCTTTATCAATCTTGCACCCGAACTTGAAATCAACGGCAGAATTTACAATTACAGTCATAGCTGTCTTTCAAATGCTAATGGATATATGGTACTTGATGAAGGAGCACAAAACAGTTTCACGGGAAGTATAACTCTGATACTTGTCGAAGACGAAAAACTCACAGAACCGACAGAAATTAAAGTCCATATGAATGATATATGCTGTGCCGAAAATTATTTTTCTGACAGAGTATCAATCGGCGGAATGACGCTTACAACAACAATAACCCCTGAAACGTCGCTTATGAATAACTGCAACATCGTCAAGAGCGAGGACGGTTTTACTGCGACAATTTACGATATATCGCCCACAATGATGACAGTTAATTACAACTATCCGATAGAGTACGATTTGAATGAGGAGAAAATTGAGATTGAAGAGAGTGGCAGAATTATTGAAATTCCGAAATATGCCCTTTTTGCAATGTGGTATGATGCAGACGGCAATCGTTTAAAACATCTTGAAATGACGGTTGATATGGGTAATAACATATATGCAGAATGTATTGAACCGCCGTCAACTGATACTGTTATTGTTAAATTCTGCAACCTACAGCAAGACGACGAAAACGGCATGCCTGTTGTTATAAAAGAAATGACTGTTGATTTGTCTGAAATAAAATCCGCTGAATAATTTCATGAAATCTGTTTATAATACTGTTGCGGGGTTAAGACCTCAGCAAAACGTTGAAAGGCGGACAATACAATGAGCCACAAGAAAAAGTCAACACAGACAACAACAGACAGCACAAAGAACAGCGGTTACACTGATAAGTCCAACGGCAACAGCTGGAGCGACAAGTCAGGCAACAAGAGTTTTACAGATAAATCAGACAGCGATTCACAGAACTACTCAGATTAATCAGACTAAATCCCCGAAATCAATCGGGGATTTATTTTTTACAAAGTGGCATACTTGTACAGCCTTGTGAATATATTTTTACAAAGCATTTTTTTAGGAGGTCACTATGGATTTTAAAATCAACAGGGAAACTATTCCTGCTACAGAACGCATTTACAGCGGTATTCAGGAGCAGGGAATCGAACTTGACTATATTCTTCCCGACTACTATCCCGATATTTTCAGACTTGTGAAGTGTGAGGTATGTCCTGTTATTATCGATAATTCCGTGAATGGCGACAGACTTACATACGAATTGCAGTGCGATATAAAGCTTCTGTATTGCAGTGAAGACGGCGGAAATCTTCAATGCATAACACAACGTCAGAACTTCTCAAAAGCCGTTGAGCTTGGAAGAAGTCCCGATTCACCAGAAATTCAGCTCACTGCAAAGACAGACCATGTAAATTTCCGTGCGGTAAACAAACGCCGTCTCGATGTTCGCGGAGCTGTATCCGTAAAAATAAACGTGACAGGCGAAAAGTCTCAGGAAGTAATATCAGATGCTTTCGGCATGAATATCCAGTTAAAGAAGATACCGATTAAATATGCCTCAAAGAAGCTGACAGCAGAAAAGATTATCCAGTTAACCGAAGAAACGGAGCTTTCCCCTGCCCAGCCGACCGTTACAAGTATCATACGTTCCGAATGTATTGTGAACGAATGCGAAAAGAAGATTATTTCGGGAAAACTTCTTGCAAAAGGTGAAATTAGTATAAAAATGCTGTATTCATGCAATTCTGCAATTGAATCAATGGATTTTTCAATTCCTTTCAGCCAGATTATTGATATGGAAGCAATTGACGAGACTTTCGACTGTACTGTAACCGCCGAAGCAATAAGCTGTAATATTACTCCCTCCGCCGATAAGAACGGAGAAAACCGCATACTTAAATTTGAACCCGAACTGAAAATAAAATGCCGTGCTGTCAAGACTTCCGAAATAATGGCTGTTTCCGATGCGTATTCAACAGTATACCCTTGCGATACTGATTTTTCCATGATTCAGGCAGAACAGCCGCCCGTTGTATATGCTGAAAATTTTCGTCATACCGCAAAACTTGCCGAGGGAGATTCCGTTCCGAAAAATATCTATGCAATGTGGTGCAGTCCGAAAAATATAAATACAAGAATAGGAAACGACAGCAAATCGATTATTATCTCAGGTATGCTGACATATTCAATGGCTTGTGCGGATTCAGCAGGAAGTATCTCCATGCCTGACCGTGACGAAGCATTTGAAGAAACAATTGAAATCGGCGATACCATTTCGGAAAGTTTTTCTGCTGAAATTACTGGCATTTACGTTTCATACTATATCACTTCCGACGGCATAGTCAATGCAAAATCCGATATATCGGTAAAAATCAGCATAGGAAGTTTCGCCGAAATAAAAGCCCTTACGGGTATTGC
>JAIDNR010000382.1 GCA_029063695.1 Ruminococcus sp. | reverse complement strand
ATCTTGTTTCGGCATCGATTCTCAGTGCGGATTTACTTAATCTGGAATCGGAAATCAGAAAACTCGAAAAAAACAGCGTTGACTGGATTCACTTTGATGTCATGGATGGTGTATTCGTCAACAACATCAGCTACGGAATACCCATTCTTTCGCAAATCAACAAAAAAACGAATATGTTTCTAGACGTTCACCTCATGATTACCGAACCATTGAAGTACATCAGGCAGTTTGATGAAGCAGGTGCGAATATGATTACTTTTCATATTGAAAGCGTAAGTGATACTATGGAGACTATCAGGGCATTACAGCAGACTGAATGCCACATAGGAATTGCAGTCAAGCCGAATACTCCTGCGGAAGATATTTTTCCGTATATTGAATATGCGGATATGATACTTGTAATGACAGTTGAACCGGGATTCGGCGGGCAGGCTTTCATGGATATGAGCGATAAGATATGCAGAATCCGTGAATATGCCAATAAAAACGGATATGAAAAAATTTTAATACAGGTTGACGGCGGTATTGATGATAAAACCGCACCGACAGTCAGAAAAGCAGGTGCGGAAGTTCTTGTTTCGGGAAGTTATCTTTTCAAGGCTGATAATATGACTGATGCTGTAAGAAAGCTGAAGGAGTAATATGCAGAAAAAGATAAAATCAGAACGCTTTATATGGCTTGATATAATGCTAACTCTCCTGACACTTGAAATAATGCAGTTCTTTTATTACGGAATCCGTGCCGCAGTACTGAGCTGTGTATGTGCTGCTGTATCGCTTGTAACCGAAATAATATGTGTGCGGCTTATGAAACGGCAGTTCACGGCTGATGACCTCACCTGCATTTCCGACGCACTTATAATTTCACTCATGCTTCCTGCCGTAATTGATTTTAAGATAGCCGCCATAGCGTGTGTATTTGCGGTTACAGCGGCAAAAAATGTATTCGGCGGACGAAAAAATATGATATTTTCACCTGCGGCGGCGGCTTATATATTCATTCTTACTTCATGGAGAGGACAGCTTATCATGTATACCGAACCTCATGTTCATACAGGTATCCTTGAAAAAGCCGGAACTCTTGTAAGTTCCGCAAGCCACGCATTCAACACGTCGGGAAAAATGAATTTCACTGATTTTGAAATTCTTATGGGAAATGTCACAGGCTCGCTCAGTATGCTTCTGCTTGTCGTTTCTGCTGTGATACTGTTTTTCAGAAATGATATATCAAAAGGTGCATTTATCGGTACAATTTCGGGTACTGTACTTCTTGCCTGCCTTGTGCCGATGTGTACCGATATATATGATTCGATAAAATATACGCTTTCAACAAACATGATTCTTTTTGCGGCAATTTATATAATATCAGACAAAAGGACTGCACCGAAGCATAATTATTATGCATTTTTCTATGGATTCTTTATTGCTGTACTTTCATATATCCTTGTACTGACTACAACAAAGGAAAATATGATTGTTATAGTATCACTGCTGTTCACTCCCGTTGCTCTTGGATTCAGAAATCTTGAGAAACATATAGAGATTCTGAAATCAGAGGAAAAAAAGGAGGCGGCAGCCGTTGAGTAAAAAAAATTCGGTTTTTGACGGACTTCTCGGCGATAATACGGTTTTATCGTCGCTTATGGTAATATCACCTGTTATAATGTGCGGTGATACACTCAGAAATGCAATAGCGGTAATTTATGCATTTTCGGCTATAACTTTCCTGTCTGTTCTTGCAGGTTCTTTTGTACCGAAAAAACTGCCGTATGCAGTCAGAATTATAATCTATACGCTTATTTCCTCGCTTGTTTATATTCCGGTAAAGTTTGCCGCACGGCAGTTCTTTCCGGAAGTCATAGACCGCATAGGAATATATTTTATGCTTCTTGCGGTAAACTCGCTTATAATGGTTCAGACTGAAGCGAAATTCTACCGCATGAAGCGTGGAAGAATGATTTTTTCATTGATTTTCTATATTCTCGGCTTTGATGCCGTTATGCTTATTACTTCATTTCTCCGTGAACTTATTGCACACGGTACAATATACGACAGGGTTGCAGATGCGGATATGCTCATTAGCGGTTTCGGTATGCCTTTCGGCGGATTCATTTTTCTCGGTCTCTTCTGCGGATTATACAGAAAGATACGCTCCGTGCTGAGACGTGAAAATTCAGGAGGTGACAGCGATGCTTCTGATAACTGAATTTATTGTCCTGCTTACTTCAAATCTGATTCTCACTCAGGCTCTCGGAACAAGTACGCTGTTTATTGCGGCAGGAAGTAAAAAAAATCTCATCGGAACTGCTTTTACTATTACTCTGTTTACTACAGTCGGCTCGGCGGCAGCTTATTTCATAAGCAATGTCTTAACGAACAATGCAAAGGATTTCACACTTCTTTTCTATGCACTTGCCGTCGGAATACTGTATGTATTGTTCCTAACTGTGCTTTATTTCGTCAGCAGAAAAACTTTCAGGAATGCAAGAAAATATATTCATCTTTCTGCTTTCAACTGTGCGGTTATTGGAACTTTATTTACTGTAACACAAAAGGCACAGGAAAATCCGCAGTTCAACAACATCGGAAGTTTTATAATTGCAGGTGCGGAAGCAGGTTTTGGTTTTATTCTTGCATCGTTTATCCTCACAGCAGCTTACCGCAGACTTAGTTCTTCCGATGTTCCCGCTGCTTTCAGAGGATTTCCGGCAATGCTGATTTATCTTGGAATAATATCAATGGCAGTTTATTCACTGACGTAAAGACACAGGAAACAGGAGATATATAAATGAAACGTAAGGACAAGGGAAGGAAAATTTACAGAACAAAAGAAAAAAATTATTACGGCAAAAGTCCGCTTGAAAAATTCATGTCGGGACTTCTTACCGTACTTCTTATAGGTGGAATCGGCTTTCTTGGCTACAGTGCCGCTGAACCTCTGCTGAAATTTACAAAGCATATGGGCGATGAGCCGGACGTTATTCCGATTGAGGCGACAACGGCTGATTCCGAATCAACAACACAGGAAGTATCTGAAAATACAACAGAATCAGAGTTTGAAACAACGGCGGTTACGGAAACTTCGACAGAACCGCCCGTTACTATGGAATCATACAGGGCTTTTGTACTTATGGCAAGTGATTTGGAAAGTACTGAAACTTTGCAGACTGCACTTGATGCAATTCCGAAAAATCAGGATATAGAATATGTGGAAGTACCTCTGAAAACAGCAGGCGGCTCGGTTTATTATGTCAGCACTGTTGCTTCAAAACCTGAAATGAAAGAATTTCAAAAACTCAATCTTGTTATAATTTCTGAAACTATCAGAAACAGCGGATATGAACCGACGGCTTTAATAAGCACTTTTAATGATAATATACTGCCTTCTGTTGATATTGAAACAGGCTATGTCTATTCAGACGGTACATTATGGTATGACAGTGCATTGAAAGCATGGACGAATCCGTTTTCACAGAATACAGTCAGCTATCTTGCTGATATTACCGAAGAAATTTCGGGAACAGGTTTTGACAGAATTGTATGCACTGATTTTGTTTTTCCGAAATTCACGAATAGGGATTTGAGTGTTCTTGATGAAAGATTAAGTAGAAGTGACAGATGTATGGCACTTACTTCTGCTGCAAATCTTCTGTATGATACATCTGTTTCAAACGGTGCTTCTATGTTTATAGAAGTCTCGGCGGCTGATATTCTCGGCGGAAGTGCTGAAATACTACAGCCCATGCTTCTTTCAGTCAATACAATTGTTTTGAATATAAATACAGATGAACTGGGAGACGGAGTTTCCGACGGACGTAACTACTATGAATTTAAAGGAACTCCTGCGGAAAAGGTGGAAAAGTGCCTCGGATTTGTTTCTGAAAGTCTTTCGGATTTCAATGTTGCAGTCAGAATTTCAGGCAGTTCGCTTACAACTCAGGAACTTATTTCAGTTAAAGAAAAAATTGCCGAAATGGGGTATAATTCATTCGTTTTCGGCTGATTAATAAAATAATTTACCGATAAAATCGGGGAATGGAGTAAAATAATGGCAGATAATTTTAAAGTTTCACTTTCAAAGGTGATTGAAGAATTTAAACTTGAAACAATCTATATCCACAAAGACCCTGAGGAAATAATGATTGATGAAACAGATGTAAACAGACCGGGCTTACAGCTTATGGGATTCTATGAATATTTCAATCCTGAACGTATTCAGATTATAGGTAAAGTTGAATTTGCTTATCTTTCGACTATTGACGAAAAAACAAGACATGAAAGTCTGAGAATGCTTTTCTCCCAGAAAATTTCAGCTCTTATAATCACAAGGGAACTGCCTTATTTTTCTGAAATGCTTGAACTTGCACAGGAATATGAAGTTCCGCTTCTCAGAAGCAAAGAAAGTACATCAAATTTCATGTCGGGACTCATTGCTTTTCTTAATACCAATCTTGCACCGAGAGTTACTCGTCACGGCGTACTTATTGAGATTTATGGCGAGGGTGTATTCATCACAGGTGAAAGCGGTGTCGGCAAGAGCGAGACTGCCATTGAGCTTGTAAAGCGTGGACACAGACTTGTT
>JAIDNR010000381.1 GCA_029063695.1 Ruminococcus sp. | reverse complement strand
GCCTGAATTCCCGATTACTCAGGCTCAGTACGATGCACTTCTTGCAAGTGAAAAGTAAAATTTGCTCATACGATTTTCAAGGGACGCATAAAAGCGTCCCTTTTATTTTATAAAAAAGGCTTGCATTTTGTTTGTATTCGTGGTATAATATAATGGTATAAGTACCTGAAAAATTAATGAAAGAAGGCGATTAAGTGCTGAAAAGCATGACAGGTTATGGTCGTACACAAAAAATCATGAATGGACGTGATATTCTTGTGGAAATCCGTTCCGTGAATCATAGATATTATGAGTATTCATCAAGAGTTCCGAGAACTTACAGCTATATTGATGAAAAACTTAAGGCTCTGCTGAAACAGAAAGTTTCACGTGGAAAGGTTGAAATAAATGTCAGCATCAACAATATCGAGGGCAGAGATAGTGAAATTGCCATTAATAAAGGTGTGGCAGAGGGATATGTTAATGCTCTGAGAAGTGTTGCTGAGGAACTTTGTCTCAATGACGACATTACTCTTTCCAAGCTGATTAAGCTGCCAGATATTTTTAATGTGCAGAAAACTCCAGATGATGAAGAACAGGTATGGAGTGATGTTGCTGATGTTGCAGGTGAAGCACTGGAAAAGTTCATCGAAATGCGTGAAAAAGAGGGTGAAAAGCTGAGAGCAGACGTTCTTGAAAAAACCGCCCTTATTCTTGAAATGGTCGGCAAAGTAGAAGAACTTTCCCCGAAAACCACTGAGAATTACAGAAACAGACTTTATCAGAAGTTAAGTGAGATTCTTGACGGCAAGGATATTGATAATCAGCGTATTGTTACTGAAGCTGCTGTTTTTGCTGAGAAAATTGCCGTTGATGAAGAAACCGTCCGTCTCAGAAGTCACATTTCTCAGCTTGTTGATTTGCTTGATTCGGGTGATGCTATTGGCAGAAAGCTTGATTTTATCATTCAGGAAATGAACCGTGAAGTCAATACAATCGGCTCTAAGGCTCAGGATTTGAATATAACACGGCTTGTTGTGGATATGAAAGCGGAACTTGAAAAAATCCGTGAACAGATTCAGAATATCGAGTGAAAAGCTATGAAGATGATTAATATTGGTTATGGAAATATGATTTCCGCATCAAGAATAGTTACTATTGTTAGTCCCGATTCCGCACCTATTAAAAGGCTGATTCAGGAAGCCAAAGACGGCGGAAGGGCGATTGATGCTACTTATGGTCGAAAAACAAGAGCTGTGATAATCATGGACAGCGGACATATTATACTGTCGTCGATTGTTACGGAAACTCTTGCTTCAAGAATAAATGAAACCGGAGGTACAGATGATGACGAATAAAGGACGTTTGATTGTATTTTCTGCTCCGTCAGGCTGTGGAAAGGGAACAATGCTTGCTGAAATTCTCAAAGATGAGCATTTTTATTGTTCGGTTTCCGCAACAACACGCAGTCCACGTGACGGCGAGATTGACGGTGTGAACTACTATTTTCTTAAAAAAGAGGATTTTGAGAAAAAAATTGAGAACAATGAATTTCTTGAATATGCCTGCTACTGTGACAACTATTACGGAACGCTTGTTTCGGAAGTTGAAAACAAGCTGAATGAGGGCATAAATGTAATCCTTGAAATTGAAGTTCAGGGTGCTATGAAAATCCGTCAGATAAGACCTGATGCACTTTTCATTTTTATTTCTCCTCCGTCCGTTGAGGAACTCCGCCGTCGTCTCAGAAAGCGTGGCACTGAATCGGAGGATATTATTGAAAAAAGAGTTGCTCAGGCTGAAAAAGAACTTTCTTTTGTTTCTAAATACGATTATGATATTGTCAATGCCGCACTTGAAGATGCAATAAGTGACTTTTTTGCGGTAATCCATGCAGAGCAGTTGAAAGTAAAAAAAGATTAATATTTACAGAGAGGTGTTTTGATATGCTTAGACCGGCAGTAAATCAGATTATTTCAAAAAATGAGAGTTGTTATTCTCTTGTAATCGCCGTTGCAAAACGTGCAAGAGAAATTTCAGACGAACTTTACGAGAATAAAGATACTTTAGAGGAAAAGCCTGTAAAGACCGCCGTTGAGGAACTTGCAAGCGGTAAATGCAGAATTGTAAGTACTCTCGGCGAGGATTGATATGCCGTTGATTGCGGAAATTGCTGTCAGCGGAACTGCTTATTCATTTGATATGCTTTTCAGCTATAGGATTCCGAAAAATCTTAATCTGAGTGCGGGCTGTAGAGTTCTTGTACCGTTCGGTCGTGGAAATCAGCGGAGAATCGGCGTTGTAATGCGGCTGACGGACGGAAATCCTTCCGCACTGAAATCAATTACCGCACAGATTGATAATATTCCCGTTGTTTCGGCAGAACAGCTTGAATTGGCTGAATATCTTCATGAACACACGTTCTGCACGTATTTTGATGCCGTAAAGACCATGCTTCCGCCTGCAATGAGTATCAGAACTAAAGAAAATTTCAGTCTTGTAAAGAATTTCGATGATTTTTCAGTTCTTTCGGCAGAATCTCAGAATCTTCTTGAGACTCTGAAATCAATTGACAACGACAGTCTGCTTACAGAATTTCTTGTTAATTATATTGCAAAAAACGGAAGATTTTTTGTTGATGAACTTCTTGATTCAGATGCACTGAAATCAAGTAATGATTTCAGACAGGTTGTGGGTGATGCGGCTGTTAAAATGGTTCGTCTGAGTAATTCATACCTGAATGACCCGAATTGTTTTTCACTTACTCCGAAACAGAAAAAAGCTGTGGAATTTTTGAAGGAATACGGCTCAGCAGCAATCCGTGAAACTGCCTATATGTGCGGTTTTACAGAATCTGTAATAAAAAGACTTGTTTTATCGGGTGCGGCTGAGGAATATGAAACAGAGGTTCTGCGTTCTGTTGATGAAATTTCAGAGGAATATATTGATATAGAAGAAACTGTACTTTCTGAGGAACAGCAGAAAGCCTATGACAGTATTTTTGTCAATATTGCCGAAAATAAGCCGTCCGTCTTTCTTCTTCATGGAGTAACTGGAAGCGGAAAAACGTCAGTTTTTGAGAAACTGATTGACAGTACAATAAAGCTAGGTCGTCGGGTTATCATGCTTATTCCTGAAATCAGCCTTACACCGCAGGTTCTGCATCGTTTCAGGTCGATTTTCGGGAAAAAAGTTGCTGTGATTCACAGTGGTCTTTCTCTCGGTCAGCGTCTTGACGAATACAAAAGAATCAGGCGTGGAGATGCCGATATTGTAATTGGTACAAGGAGTGCGATTTTTGCACCTGTTGAAAATATCGGTCTTATTATAATTGACGAAGAAGGCGAAAGAACATATAAATCAGACAGCTCGCCACGTTATTTTGCCCATGATATAGCCAAAAAGCGGTGTGCTTATAATAACAGTGTACTGCTTCTGGCATCTGCAACGCCGTCCATTGAAAGTTATTATCTGGCACAAAAGGGAATTTATAATCTCATTGAAATCAAGAACCGCTATGGTACAAACATTCTTCCGGAAGTTTCTGTTGTGGATATGAATGACGAACGTATGAACGGCAATATATCAGAGTTCAGCCGTGAACTTGTCAATGAAATCAACATGAATTTGCAAAACGGAGAACAGAGTATTCTGCTTCTTAACAGACGTGGATTTCGTACAGTAATGAGCTGCTGCAACTGCTTTCAGCCGATTTATTGCAAAAACTGCTCGGTACCATTGACATTCCATAAGAAGAACGGGAAAATGATGTGCCATTATTGCGGATATGCTTGTGAAGTCCCTGTGAAATGTCCTGAATGCGGTTCGGATAAGCTGAAAATTATGGGATTCGGTACTCAGAAACTTGAAGAAGAACTTAAAAGTTTTTTTCCGTCGGCAAGGATTCTCCGTATGGACGCTGATACGACATTTTCCCGATATTCCTATGAAAAGAATTTCACAGCATTCGGAAAAGGTGAGTATGATATAATGATAGGCACTCAGATGATTGGCAAGGGACTGGATTTTCCGAATGTTACTCTTGTCGGTGTTCTTTCCGTTGACGCTTCACTGTATGCGGGAGATTTCAGAAGTTATGAGCATACTTTTTCACTTATAACTCAGGTTGTCGGCAGAGGCGGCAGAGGTCAGCGAAAAGGACGTGCGGTTTTGCAGACGTTTATTCCCGAACATTATATCATGAATCTTGCGGCAGAGCAGGATTATATCGGATTTTACAATGAGGAAATCGAAATAAGACGTGCAATGATTTTTCCACCGCTGTGTGATATGTGCATTTTCTGTATTTCCGGAGAAGATGAAAATATCACCAAAAAAGCGGCTGATTCGGTGATTGCTCTCATGAATCAGAAATTAAGGGAATTACAGCCGAAAACTCCCGTCCGTGTTCTTGGACCTGTAAAAACTTCGCACAGTAAGCTGAATGGAAAATATCGTCGGCGAATAATAATGAAATTCAAGAATAATCCAGAAATGCGTGAATTTATCAGTAGTGTTCTCAAAGATGGTACAAAATTAAAAGATATGAAAAAAATCACTTTCTATGCCGATATAAACGGCGATGTTGGTGTATAATACAGTAA
>JAIDNR010000380.1 GCA_029063695.1 Ruminococcus sp. | reverse complement strand
TTTCAATGTGGATTGCAAATAGGATTTTTCCTCATATAGTAAATCGTATTGTTGAGATTTTTGTTGATTCTGATGAGTAAATTTTGATTTATATAATATTAAGAAAAACGAAAGAAGGGTGATATTATGTTAATACTCGGAATAGAAAGCTCCTGCGATGAAACAGCAGCGAGCATTTGTGAGGACTGTAGGAATATAAAATCGTCAGTTATTTCAACCCAGATTGAGGAGCATAAAAAATATGGTGGTGTTGTACCTGAGATAGCGTCACGCCGTCATTGTGAAAATATACTTGGTGTTGTTCGTCAGGCTCTTGATAATGCAGAAGTAACACTTGCCGACATTGACGGAATTGCTGTAACATATGCTCCGGGACTTATCGGTGCATTGCTTGTCGGAGTGAATTTTGCAAAGGCACTTGCTTTTTCTGCTGGAAAACCGCTTATTCCCGTACATCACATTGCAGGTCATATTGCCGCTAACTACATTTGTCACAAGGAACTTGAACCGCCTTATCTGTGTATAGTCGCAAGCGGTGCACACAGTCATATTGTTGAAGTGCTGAGTTATACAAAGTTTCATGTAATCGGCAGAACCCGTGACGATGCGGCAGGGGAGTGCTTTGACAAATGTGCAAGAGCTATGGGATTTCCGTATCCTGGCGGAGTTCATATTGATAAGGCTGCTCAGTCAGGTGACCCGACTGCTTTTAAACTTCCTCACCCTGTTGTTGCAGGAAGTGAATTTGATTTCAGCTTTTCAGGACTGAAAACTTCTGTTATAAATATGCTTCATCATTCAGAACAGAAAGGCGAAGTGATTGACAGGAATAATCTTTCGGCAAGTATTCAGAAAGCGATTTCCGAAATTATTACTGATAAGACTATTCTTGCGGCTGAATCACTCGGATATAAAAAAATTGCTCTTGCAGGCGGTGTTTCAGCAAATTCGGGAGTACGTGCGGCACTTTCAGTGGCTTGTGCAGAAAAAGGTTATGATTTCTATATGCCTGAACTCAGTCTTTGCGGAGATAATGGTGCAATGATTGCCTGTCAGGGAAGTTATAATTTTATGGCAGGAATTACTGCCGATGAAAGTCTCAATGCAATAGCTACACTTTCAATGGACGAAATATAAAATTTCCGGAGGATATAAATTATGAAAAAGATTATTTCACTACTTCTTGTTTTTTCAGGGCTTACAGCATCTCTTACAGGCTGTTCAGGCAGTTCTGTTTCGGATTCAGGCAGTACAAGCAGGAAAAATCGTGTAAGTTCTGCACCTATTGACCCTGAAATCATCGGCAAATGGTGGAACGGCGAAAACGGCTATATTTTCGATGAAAACAGAAAGGTTTCTCTTGTTATGGATTTTTCCGCTATGGAGATTAATTTCACAGACGACGGTCAGTTCAATAAAGCAGGTGAAATTATCGGCGGTGACGATATTTCTTATGACGGCAAAAATCTTATGGTTACTTATATAAGTGACAGCGGTATTGATATAATTGTCAATATGGAGCGTAAAGATGACGAAAATCTCGACAGCTTTGATGGTGTATATAATCTTCACGGCGGTGTGCTTATTCAGTATTTCGCTGAAATGGTTGGTCTTGCTTTTGAAACTGTCATTGAAGATGAAAACATAAATATTGAAGCGAAAATTGATGGTGAAAGTTTTGTCCTGACTCTTGAAAATTACTGTGATTATGAAACTATCGGAAATTCCCTTGAAATGTTCAGCCAGTATATGAACTATGCCGATACTTCGGCAGACTGTGTAAAATACAGTTATGAGATTGCAGATGATACGCTTACCATGACTTATACAGCGGATTCTTCTGCACCTGCTGAAGTCTATAAACGTGCTGAGGAATAAAATATGCATAAATCAGCTATTATACCAGTAGTTCTGATTCTTCTGAGTCTTGTATCATGCAGAGATGCTGTTTCGGAATCATCTCAGAAGTATAACAGTGAAAATATTCTCGGTGAATGGTACAGCGGTGAAATTGGCGGAAGTTTTTATTTCGATGATGATAATAATTTCAGTCTCAGGGTTGATGTGACCGGAACAATGTATATCGATGAAAATAATATTGCTCATATTGCAGGTTCGGACGACGATTTTTCTGACAACTGTCATTTTGATGGTAAAAATTACAGCTTTGAAGTGAACGGTTTTGATATGCTTACCATGAGCCGTGAGGAATCATCTGATTCCGCTTTCGGACAGTACACGCTTAAAAGCGGTATTCTTTATGATGAACTTTCGTCCGTTCACGGCGATTTGAGTGACAGATATAGTATAATCGCCGATAAAGATGTTTTTACTGCTCAGATACGTATGTGCGAATACAGTGTTAATGATAATATCATTACTTTTTCGGGCGATGATTTGTCATTTTTCGGTGCAGAAGAGGGAACAGTTAGTATATTTAATTTCGCCATAGAAAATAATGTACTTACTCTTGTTGGTTCGGACAATACACTTGTATTTTCAAAAGTGAATTAATAATTAACTGATTAATAAAATTATTGTTTTATTTACAATTTTTACTGTTGCAATATTATAAAAAATATGCTATAATCAGCCTATAATTAAAATAAAGAGGTATAGAGAGATGAAAAAAAGTATAGCAATTTTTCTGACTGCACTTTTAGCTGTTACAGCTACAAGCTGTAGTGACAGCAAGGAAAGTTCTTCCGATTCACAGAGTAGTTCAGCTCCCGAAAATTCGGAATCGACGGCTGAAAAACAGACAGAACCCAAAACAGAACTGTCTACGGAGGCTGAAACAGAACCGCCGACGGAAGAACCGACCGAACCGCCTCATGTAAGTCCGATTGAGACGGTTTCCACAAGTATCGGTATTCAGCAGACTGTGAATGAAGTTCTTGCTTTTTGGGATAAAACAGGCAATAATGTAAAAATTCCGCTTGCTAATTTTATTCAGGAGGGCGATAAAGTAAAGTCATTTATTTTTGTAATCAAGTCCGATAACGGTACTAACATAGGTGAATTTAAAGGCGGTTGCGGTATATCCGTTACTTCCGACTGCACAGCCGCAACAGATGAGGGCTGGTATCAGTCAGACGACTTTACAGCTCCTACAGAGGGTGCATACGGTGAGATTACGTGGAATGTTCCTGCAAACATTGCAGATTTCATTAATCCATCGGGTGATGTTCTTTTCGGCTACTGGTGGGGAAATGCAAAAGATATAACAGTTACGGAAGTTATCTGTAATATCGAGCGTACGCGTGAAATTCCATGCGACGGTACAGTTTCTCAGGAAGTCGGCAAAAATGTCGCTTACAGCGATTCTGATAATAAAATACGTGTATCAACCGATTTTCTGCCTGAAGATGCAGTCCCACAGGCTGTTACATATAATATCAGTTCTACAGGTGCTTTCGGCAAATTTACAGGCGGATTCGGTTATGACTGCTCAGAAGGCTATTTTCAGTCGGAAGATGCTGCTGTATTCACTGACAGTTCAAGCGTCTCACTTACTTGGATTCTGCCCGATGATGCAAAATATTCTGCAAAGGACGGTGAGCTTGTGCTTGGTTACTGGTGGAGTGAACAGCCTACAGCAAAGCTTGATTCAATAAGTGTTAAATACAGCATTGGAGGAAGTACGGCGTCACCTAAGCCGTCGGCTCCTGTTCACAGCAATACAGGTTTCAGAAGTTCTCAGGAAATTGTTGATGATATAAAAATCGGCTGGAATTTGGGAAATACTCTTGAAAGCTATGATGTAAAAGGAAAAACAGGTCTTGCAACTGAAACAGCATGGGGAAATCCAAAAACAAGTGAAGAACTTATTCTCAAAGTAAAAGAATCCGGATTCAATGCTATCCGCATTCCTGTAACGTGGGGAGAGCATATGGACGGCGATACTATTCAGGCTGAATGGCTTGACCGTGTACAGGAAGTTGTTAACTATGCATACAATAACGATATGTATGTAATTATTAATCTGCATCATGATGACGGTATATGGTTCAATCCGACAGAAGATGAATACGAGAGAGACAGTGCGAAACTGAAAAAAATCTGGGAGCAGATTGCCGAGCGTTTCAGGGACTATGATGACAGACTTATTTTCGAGGGTATAAATGAGGAAAGAACTATCGGAAGTGAAAATGAGTGGATGGGCGGTACAGCGGCAGAAAGAACTGTTGTAAATAAATATTTGCAGGATTTCGTCGATACAGTCCGTGAATCAGGCGGCAATAACTCCGAAAGAACTTTAATTGTGACTTCTTATGCCGCTTCTGCCGAAGAAGTCGCAATGAATAATCTGAAAGTTCCGAATGACAGGCATATTATTGTATCACTTCATTACTATGCTCCGTGGAAATTCGCTGAGGGACAGACTACTGAATTTGGTGATGCCGAAAAATCAGAACTTGATGCTAAGTTTGCTGTTATGAAAGAAAAATTCATTGATAAGGGTATTCCGCTTATTATAGATGAGTTCGGCTGTGTTGCAAAAGCCGACGATGAAACAAGAGCAGAGTATTACCGCTATTATATTTCATCTGCAAAATCTCAGGGAATCAAATGCTTTGTATGGGATAACGGACTTTCAAAAGGTGAGAGTGCATACGGACTTCTTAACCGGCATACTCTTGAATGGAATGAAACTATCCTCAATGCTATTATTGAGGGTACAGAATAAAAATATGTATTCTCTCTGCATTTTTGCAGGGGGAATTTTTTTACTTTGCCATTATTTCTTTCTTTTCGCAGATACTGCCCTCTAATTTATAATTTACTGTCAAAATCATTTTATCGTCCGTTTTTTCCTGAACTACTTCACTTTCAAGAATAGTGCATTCACTGAGAAAATTCTGTTCATAAAGATACACCTTTTTCATTAGTTCATTAAAAAGTTCATCTTCTGTCAAAGTGGTTTCAATACGCTGTAGTTCGGAAAAATATTCTTTTTTCACACTTATTGGAAGTTTCTTTTCCATAATTACAAGTGGTTTTTCTGTTTCTTCACATTCTTTGTATTCATATTTATTCTGTCCTAAATACAACGGAATATCAAGGCTGAAAAGTTTCAGTATTCGACGTGTATCGGTTTTACCCGTCTGAATAAGTCTTTCTTTGGTAAAACTGCCCTCAAAAGTAACGGATTCATCGTAAATTCCTGTAATATCGGCAAGTGCATGATGCAGAGTTATGTGACCTGTGGCATCGGAAGTCACACCGCTTACAATCATATCTCCTGCAAGAACGTAATCCCCTACTTTTTTCATAAGCTGACCGTCAAGAACTGATGTATAAGTTATATATGCATCGTGAGATGCAACTATATTGCACGGCATACGTTCATTTAGCATTTCAGGCTTTTCAACAATCTCAGTGACTTCAACAACAAGGCGGTGACCTGTTCTGTGCATACCTGCCCATGATATGCCGTTAACCATAAGTCTGAGCTGATTTTCACTCCAGACATAATTAATCTGTCCGAACGGCGTACCTTCCTCTATGCCCATTTCCTCAAGAGCCGTAAGTATTGCCATATCGCTTACTTTTTCATTGCCTTGTATATCTATAGTAACAATAACACCTGAAAAATAAAGCGATGCAGCAATTACAAGAACAAGTCCGATAATTATTCCGATACGTCCACGGCGGCGGATAACCTCAGAGGAAAAAGTATCATATTCAAAGCTTTTCAGTTCAATTCCGTAATCCTCTGCAATGGCTTTCAGACGTTTCAGGTCATGACGGTAAATTTCAGCACAGAAAGTTCCGCCTTTCACATACTGCTCAAAACAGTAGATTCTTTCATTGTGGATTTTGTTTATGAATTTATAGAGATGTTTTCCCTGAGCATTAATCTTCACACTTCCCCGAAGCTGATTTCTCATGTTTAGCACTCCTTTCGATAAGTTCAATCTGTGAAATTCTGCCCCTGATAATGAGTCCGCTTGTTTTGAAATCAAATGCACGTAGATTGTTTCCCCATATCTGTACAAGAAGATTTTTAGATACAAAGCTCATAAACACATCACTGCATTCCTCGATTCTGTCGCAGTTTTCAATAGCAATTTCTTTGTTTCCCGCAATATGCAGACCTGTTTCAAGAAAAAAAGTTTCTCTTGCTTTTTCATTGATTTTTCCGAACATATTTATCACACTCCGGTTATAAATTTCTTTTTAAAATAATATGATTAATCGGGTGATTTTTATGAGAAAAATGAAAAATATACTTCCTGTTGCTTTGATTATTATATTTGTCTTATTCTGCTTTTTCAGGGCAGATTCAGTGAAATCGGCAGTTTATGATGCAGTAATCCGCTGTCTTACGGTAATAATACCCTCGCTATATGCTATGATGATTGTATCGGGATTTCTTGTGAAAAGCAATATTGCATCGTCGGGACGTATTTTCTGTGGTATTTTCAGTATGCTTGCAGGTTATCCTGTCGGAGCAAAAATATTATGTTCACAGCATATCGACGGAGATGTCAGTAAAAAAGATGCCGAACTTCTTTCGGGAGTATTTTTCGGAGCAGGAGGGGCATTCATTTTCGGGTGTACGTCATACGGCGGCGGATTGATTCTTATTTCAAATATCATGGCAAACATTTTACTTTCGTTCATTCTGCTTTTTTATTTCAGAAAAAATCCCATGACGAAAAGTCCAAAGAAAAAAATTAATTTTTCGGCACAGATGCTTATGGATTCGGTAAATTCCGCAGGACGCTCAATGGCTGAGATATGTTGTGCCGTCCTTGCATTTTCAGTTATAACAGCTTTTCTCAGAGATTCAGGTATACTTTCCGCTGTTTCGGGAATACTTGCTGAAACAAGCGGATTTTCCAATGAAACTGCTGAAAAAATCATATGTTCGGTCATAGACGTTACAGCAATAAGCAATGTTACAAAAGAAAATGTCAGTCTTATTCCAATTGCAAGCGGACTTGTGTCTTTCGGCGGATTGTGTGTTTTTTTGCAGATTTCAGCCATTTTCAAGGGCAGATTATCCGTATTTCCGCTGATTTTTTTCAGAACCGTTGCAGGAATACTCAGCGGACTCGTATGCAAAGTTTTACTGCCGTTTTTCATAAGTGACGAAAGTATTGCCGTATCATCAATGAGTTCACAATTGCATCAGTCAGCGTCGCCTGTCCCGTCAATTCTTTTAATCATCATGACCGCCGTCCTTTTTTTGGAATATGAAAAGAGTATAAAAAAATTTCCCGAAAACTCTTGACAAGTGCTTTTTTTTGTGATATACTATAAAAGCTGATTTACAGCATATATCGTATTCTAAAGACAGCAGGCAAGGCTAATGCCGATAAGTCCCGCCGAGGAATTGCAAATGATGAATCTTTATCATGTCCTTTTCTCGTATTGTCGATAAAAGGATTTTTTATTGCACCCGAATACGATAACAATTTATTCGGAGGTGAATACACAATGCCAAGCAATGCAGTTCTCGAAGCTAAAAAAGCTAAGGTTGAACAGCTCACTGAACTCATCAAGAACTCCGTTTCAGGTGTTCTCGTTGATTACAAGGGCATCACTGTTGAGGAAGATACTAAGCTCCGTAAGGAACTTCGTGAAGCAGGTGTTAACTATTTCGTAGAAAAGAATACTATGCTTCTCCGTGCTTTCCAAAACTGTGGTATTGAAGGATTTGAAGAGTCACTTAACGGTACAACTGCTATCGCTCTTTCAAACGATGACCAGACTGCTCCTGCACGTATTCTCGGTAAATTCGCTGAGAAGGCTGGTGAGGACAAGTTTAACCTCAAGGCAGGATACGTTGAAGGTGAAATTTATGATCAGGCAGGAGTTATTGCTCTTTCCAAAGTTCCTTCAAAGGACGTTCTTCTTGCTCAGCTCGTTGGCTCACTTCAGGGTCCGTTGCAGAAACTCGCAGCAGTTCTCGATGCTGTTGCAGACAAGAAGTCAGAAGAAGAGGCAGCATAATTACTGTTTCATTCACTGCACTTTTCATGCGGATAATTTTTCCGCAGACTTAAAGCCGTATGTTGCGGTATGATTAAATTAATATAAAAGGAGATTATTATCATGGCTTCAGAGAAAATTACAAATTTTGTTGAAGAAATCAAGACTCTTTCTGTTCTTGAACTTAAAGAACTCGTAGATGCTATTCAGGAGGAATTCGGTGTAACTGCAATGATTGCTTCTGCTCCGTCTGCTGACAATGGTGCTAACGCTGCTGCTGCTAAGACAGAGTTCGATGTTGTTCTTACTTCATTCGGCGATGCTAAGATGGCTGTTATCAAGTGTGCTAAGGAAGCTCTCGGTCTCAGTCTTAAGGAAGCTAAGGAAGTTGTTGAATCAGCTCCTAAGGCTATCAAGGAAGGCGTTTCAGAGACAGAAGCTAACGAACTCAAGGAGAAGTTCGAGGCTGCTGGTGCTACAATCGAAATCAAGTAATTTATTACTTAAAGTTAAATGAACTTTGCCTCTTGCAGGTTCTATAACTAAAAATTAAAAATCATGTGTAAACCGGAGGGTACGTAAGTGCTTTCCGGTTATTTTTATCAGTTTATCGTCTAAATCATATCTGTATACACCATTCTTCAAAAAATTTATACAAAAATTGATTTACATTGTTTTGTTGATAAATCAGTTGACTTTGAGAGGAAAATATGCTATACTAAAATAAAAGAACATGAAGTGAACTTTATATTCTGGCACATACCCATAGTCACAGACATACAACTGTGTAATCAGAATACTATAAGGAGATGGAGATGAAAAAGAGAATATCCATACAGGAAATCATTTGTGCCATACTTATTTTAGTGGCTGTGATTTTCTTATTTTTAAGATTCAGTGTGCAGACAAGCAGCCGTATTGAAAGGCAGAATAAGGATTATGCGGCAGATGCTGCACAGCTCAAAACAGAACAGATTGATGAGGAACTTAGCAATGCGTTAAGACAAATCAATACCTATGCATATTTTGTGGGTGAAAGCCTTACAGAGCCTGTGGTCACGGCTGAGATGTTGAAACAATTGGAAGAAAGTTCCTGTTTTGATGCGATTATGTTTACAGACATGGAAGGTGTTGACTATGCCTCGGACGGACGGATTTCTGATGTAACGGAGATGGGATTCTACAACGACGGTATCAGCGGAAACAATGGTATTGAGATTATATATAACCCAAGCTTTTTTGATGAAACGATGACATGCTTTTATGCACCTGTTCGGTTTGATAATCAGATTATCGGTGTACTGCGTGGTGCATTTCTTGCTGAAGAATATCTGAAAGATATGCTCACCACAACATATTTCGGGGAATATGCACAGGTATTCTTTTGTTCACCGAGTGGCAGAGTTATTTCAAGCTCTGATGGCATTACTTATGATGGACAGCTTACAGACATCTTGACAGAAACGAATATGGTTGATAAGGATACAGCCGCTCAGGTTCAGCAGATTTTTGACGACGGCGGTACCGGAATATTTGTATGCAACCGTTCAAGCCTGACGGACAATGTATATGTTACATATCTTCTGAATAATAACTTTGTTTTTGTGCAGACATTTCCCAAAAATGTGACGCAGACCATGATTGCAAAAGGAAATTCTGCTGGAATCCAGCTGGAGATTATGCTTGTTGTCATTTTCGCTGTCTATATTATGTTTATCATAATTCGTGCCGAACGCAGACGGAAACATCTGGAAAATGAAAATCTGGAAAAAGGGTATATTATCAGTGGTGTCAATACTTTGTTCTCACGATTCGTTATGGTGGATTTTGAAAAAGATTCCTATCATTATCTTGCAGGTACAAAGTCACTGGGAGGAGCCATTCCAGATGACGGACAATATCAGATGCTCATTAATCATTTTATCGAGACGGCGGATGACGATTACCGACAAGATGTTATTGATTTTATGGACAGCACTTCCATTGTTGCAGCTATGTCGAAGCATAATGACCTTCGGTGTGAGCTTCATGTAATAAGGAACGGCAGTTCGGAGTGGGAGCATATCAATGTTGTCTGTCTGGAACGAAAAGACGGTCAGGCTGTCAAGGCATTATTTACTCGTCAGAATATTACAGAGCTTAAAGAAAAGGAACTGCGTATTCAAGCCGAGAGAGCACTTGCAAATCGTAAGGAACGGCAGTATCAGGTTGCAATTATGTCAAGCTCTTTCTGCAACTGTGAGTTTAATCTTACGCAGGATTTGATTGAAAATGAGATTATCGGAACGATAAACGGACAGCGTGTCACGTTTCTTTCACAGGTGGATATGATAGCTCCATGTAAGGCTTCTGCGTATTTTGAAAAATGGAAACAGTATGTTCTTCCCGAATCTATGGAAAGCTATTCTGATACCGTGAACACAGCATATTTGATGAAACGCTTTGAACAGGGCGACAGAGAGGTCGTTGCAGAGTACTGGAGCGAAGGCTTTGGTTCGGAACTCATTTGTGTACGTCAGTCTTTTGCTATGGCAAGAGATGATAATACAGGTGATGTCATGGTTATGGTGATTTCAAAGGATATTACGGAACAAGTCAGACGGCAGAGAGAACAGACACAGGCACTTCAGGACGCATTGATGCAGGCACAGCACGCAAATGCGGCAAAAACCACATTCCTGTCCAATATGTCCCACGATATACGCACACCTATGAATGCCATCATAGGATTTTCAACCATTGCTGTTAATCACATTGACAACAAAGAGCAGGTTTTGGACTGTATTCAGAAAGTGCTTGCTTCCAGCAATCATCTGCTTAGTCTGATTAATGACATTCTTGACATGAGCAGAATCGAAAGCGGTAAGGTACAGATTAAGGAGCAGGAATGCAATATTTCCGAAATTATTCATAATCTTGTCAATATTATTCAGCCACAGGTCAAGGCAAAGCAGCTTGAATTGTTTATTGATACATTTGAGGTACTCAACGAAAATGTTATTGCTGATCCTCTTAAGCTGAATCAGGTATTTATCAATCTGTTGAGCAATGCAGTGAAGTATACCCCTGCCGAAGGGACACTTTCATTCCGAATTATTCAGAAGAGTACATTCCGTCACGGATATGGTAGCTATCAGTTTATTGTCAAGGATACCGGAATCGGAATGTCGCCTGATTTTGTAAAGCACATATTTGATCCGTTTGAGAGAGAATTCACAGTTACGCAGAGTGGTATTCAGGGAACAGGGCTTGGTATGGCTATCACTAAGAACATTGTGGAAATGATGAATGGAACAATCAGCGTCGAAAGCGAACAAGGTAAGGGAAGTGTATTTACGGTAGAGCTTGAATTGAAGCTACAGGATACTGAGCAAGCGACATCAAAAATCAAAGAGCTGGAGGGATTGCGTGCCATGGTCGTTGACGACGACTTAAATGCCTGCGACAGTGCCTGCAAAATGCTGAAACAGCTTGGTATGCGTTCGGAATGGACAACATCAGGCAGAGAGGCAGCATATCGTGCCAAGAGTGCCTTTGATGACGGAGATGCCTATCACACATTTATCATAGATTGGCAAATGCCTGGACTCAGTGGTGTGGAGACAGCAAGAAAAATACGCAGTGCAGTCGGGGATGATGCTCCAATTATCATTCTTACTGCATATGATTGGTCGGATATTGAGGAAGAAGCAAGAGCTGCAGGTGTCAATGCATTCTGTGCAAAGCCATTGTTTATGTCTGATTTGAAAACAGTGCTGCTTGCAGCGAATAATCTGGTAAGCAAACAGGAAACGGCTCCTGAATGGACTAAAGCGGATTTTACGGGAAAGCGTGTTCTGTTGGTAGAGGACAATGAACTGAACCGTGAAATTGCGGAAGTCATTCTGGAAGAGGCGGGCTTCGTTGTAGAGACTGCACCAGACGGAACCGATGCGGTGGCAAGCGTGGAGCAGTCGGAGGAATATTATTATGATGCAATTCTGATGGACGTGCAGATGCCTATTATGAATGGCTATGAGGCAACCAGAACCATACGTCTGCTTCCAAGAAAAGATGTGAAGAATCTGCCTATAATCGCCATGACAGCCAATGCGCTGGAGGACGACAAGGAAGCAGCGTTCAAATGCGGAATGAATGCACATATTGCTAAGCCATTGGATATGGAGATTTTTATATCTGTTCTTCAGAAATTTCTCGGATAATTGAATGATACAGAAAAGTCGGCTCAGATGTATTACTGAACCGACTTTGTTTTGTAATTTTATCCGTTATTATCTGATAACTGAATGAGAGTGAATGTAAAATTCTTCCTGACTGGGTTGCCATGCTTTGACTTTTGGTGGAAAGAGTTTGTCAAATTCCGCAACAGCCTCAGTATCGCTGCATGGTTCATCGGCATTATTGGGATGATAGAACCACTTTCTGCCATCGAGCGCATCATCGCTAAGAACTTTCACAAGCAAAGGAGCGGGAAAAATATCGCCCTCAAAACACACGTTGTATTTTTTACAGCTTTTGTAGCCACGAGCAACGTAATTGTCGGGATTGCCGAAATTGATAACCACGTCATATCCCATTTTCTTTACGATTTCAAAGGTATGTTCAAGGAGCGCCTTACCGTATCCCATACGCTGAAAATCGGGGTGGATACAAAGCGGGCCCATAGTGACAATCGGCTTTACATTGCCATTTTCGTCTGCGAGTTCGGCTTTTGTATACATAATACAGCCGATAATTTTTCCGTCAGCTTCAATAACGTGAGCAAGTTCGGGTATAAAATCCTTATGCTTTCTCATTACATGGATAAAGTAATGTTCATCGCAGCCGGGGACACTTAAATTCCAGAATGCTTCACGGGCAAGATTCTCAACTTCATGATAGTCTTTCTCTGTTTCCAAACGGATAATATAGTCATTTTTATTCATTGTTTTTCCTCCTGAAATGTTGTGACGCAACGGGAGGTTTGTGTGATTCAAGATAGTATTCGCAAACCGCCCGTTTACGCTGCTATCTCAGGTCTGTTATTTTTCTTCAAACAACAATCTCCTTAAATAAAATTTATAAAATCTAGGGCAAAGCTACATTCTGTAACGTTGCCGTTGTAACTGTGCCACCAAAAAGATGACATCAGTTTCCAAGGCTATGGGTTTTTATGTGGTGAACCCTTTCCGCAGTCCCTGCGGTACTGCTGTTTTACGAACAGCTTTTGAAGACCTTTTTAATTATATCATAAATATTTACTTTTGTCAAGTGAATTGACCCCAAAAACACGGAAATCAATTTTCATTAAGAATCCTCAAAATCATGTTATGATCCAGTAAGCATTCAAACATAAAATGAGAAAT
>JAIDNR010000038.1 GCA_029063695.1 Ruminococcus sp. | reverse complement strand
TATGTACATCTTCCTCTGCTTATGGGAAAAGACGATGATGGAAATATTTCTAAGCTTTCCAAGCGTCATGGAGCAGTCAGATTTCAGGATTTGGTAAATGACGGCTATCTTCCAGAAGCAATCGTAAATTATATTGCACTTCTCGGCTGGTGTCCTAAAGACTCCAATCAGGAATTTTTCACAATGGACGAACTGAAATCTGCATTTTCAATTGAGGGACTGAGCAAAGCACCGTCTGTCTTTGATTATGAAAAGCTCAAATGGTTCAATTCCGAGTACATCAAAAAAATGCCAGTTGAGGAATACGAGAAAAAGGCACTGCCGATTCTTGATGAACTCTGTGAGGAATATATCAATACGAAAAAACTTGCATCGCTTCTTCATACAAGAATTGCATATTTCGGCGAAATCAAGGACTTCATAGGCTTTGTAACATCACGTCCCGAAATGGATTCTGACTTGTATACAAACAAGAAAAACAAGACTACTCCCGAAAACTGCAAAGAAATTCTTGTTGATGTTCTGCCGATACTTGAATCAGTCGTGGACTGGAATAATGATACGCTTTTTGCTGTATTAAAAGAGTACGCCGTTTCGCATGAGAAAAAAGCAGGAGCTGTAATGTGGGCAGTACGTGTTGCTGTCGGACGACAGGCTGTAACTCCGGGCGGTGCTACTGAACTTATGGAAGTATTCGGAAAAAATGAATCCATTGAGAGAATTAAGCTTGCAATTGACGAATTTGCATAAAGAATAAGAGGACGTTTCATAGCGTCCTCTTTGCCATTATATAACAATAACACGATTTTTACCCTGCTTTTTGGCTTTATACAGACCATTGTCAACTCTTATACAAAGTGAATCGGCAGTATCACCGTCTTTCATCTGAGTTACTCCGAGACTTACAGTCTGCGGTTTTATATCAGGAAAGTCTGTATTCTCAAAGCATTTTCTGATAAGTTCGGCAATATATTTTGCAGAAGAAATTTCTGTATCATAGAGCAGAATCATAAATTCTTCACCGCCCCATCTGCCTGCTGAAAGATTGCTTCCCATATTACTTTTAAGAATTTCCGCAAGTTTTATAATCACCATATCCCCATGCTTGTGACCATAACAGTCATTAACCTGTTTGAAATTATCTATGTCAAGCATTATTACAGAGAAAGTACTTTTATTCTGTTTAGTAGCGCAAATCGCCTTTTCTACCTGTGATTGTATCTCATGACGATTGAAAAGTCCTGTAAGACCATCAATAATGGCAGCGGATTTCAATTGTCTTTTAAGCTGTTCCTGTTCGGTAACATTATTTAACAAACCGATAATTCCGTTGATATTGCCGTCATGGTCTGTGACAGGTTCTTTATAGACATGAAAAAATTCCTGTATGCCGTCGGCATTTATCTCAATAATATAATTATCTCCTTTGCCAGTTCTGATTACTTCCATATCTTTTTCCATAGCTTTTTTAGCATTTTCTTTATCCTTGCGAATTTCAATATCGGTCTTGCCACGGATACTCCATTCGGGTTCATCTGAATGGTCAAGGTGATGCCAGTAATGGGTTGCAAAAATATACTTTCCGTCGGCATCTTTGAGATAAATATTTGACGGAAGTGCTTTTAGCATACGTTCAATTTCATAGAAAGAAGCGGAATCTTTTATGCAGATTGCATTTTCAATACGATTTTTTACTGTGATTTCCTGAAATGGTGTGGTAATAAAATCAACCACACCATAGGAAAGACATTGCAGTTCATCATCAGTCTGCGGAGTTCCTGTAATCATAAGCAGCGGAATAAAAGCAAAAGTACCGTTTTGATGTGCTTTTTTCAGAAATGAAAAATCATTGCGGATTGCCTGTACAGAATTGATTATAATTGCATTTACATTCTGAAAAGCAGTATTGACCTTTTCAGCAGAATACGCACATATAATATCATAATCAGTTGAAAGAAGATTATACAAATCGTTTGTTTCGGAATTTTCGCCTATAATCAGTATCTTCTTCATAGTTAATCTTCAGTTTTTGCAAACTGTGATTCGTGACGGGTAAAGAAGTCGGTACGTGGCGGCAGGAATTTCAGCTTGTGATTTGAACCCGTGAAGTAAGTCAGCGGTTCAAAAACAGTCTCCCAAGACCATATTCTTTCATCAGCTTGCAGATACTCACGGAGCTTTTCTGTGCCGAACGGAGCAAGAGGGTGAAGAAGTACAGCAGTTGTGCGGATAATATGGAACAGATTTGCAAGTACCTGTTTCTTGTCCGCATTTTCATCATTCAGAGCCTTTGACATATATTTACTGCCGTTTCTGATATAGCTGTCAAGAACATACGTACACTGGTGAAAGGCGAATTTAGCCATATAGCGTTCAAATTCAAGTACAGACTTTTTAGCGTCCGCAAGAATACTTTCTTCGGGAGCATTGTCGGGCAGAATACCGTCAAATTCATTCTGTGTAGTATAGAATGCAGTGCGAATCATACGGTTATATACATTCGAGAGAAGCAGACCGTCCTTTACAACAGGGTCTGTATCGTCGGGATTTGCATCGGGATTAAGCGGTTTCGGCATAAAACTTACGGAACGCTGTCCCAGTCCGAGACCGAGCCAGTGCATACGGAGCTGTTCCGGCGTGTAATAATTCAGAAGTTCATCAGCCATAGGAGGTTTTACCGCACCTGAACTTGATGCTTTTTTATCAAGGAAAAGTATGTGGTGATTCGCAACAATAACAGGCATTTGCAGTTCACCTTCAGGAGGATTTGATGTTTTTTCCTGTGATTCCTGCTGAGCCATCCACATGGCAGGTTCGGCGATACCATAGAAATAGATATTGTCCTGACCAATGAACTGATATACTGTAGAATCTTTACTGCACCAGTAGTCTTTCCACTCATCACGGTTTCTTCCGCACTGCTCAAGGTAAGCTTCTGTGAAAGAGACAGGAGCCCACAATGATTCGGGCCATACCCATACGGTAAGACCGTCAACGCCGTCCATAACAGGTGCAGGCACACCCCATTCGATATTTCCGGTAAGTCTGAAAGGAACGAGTGTTTTGCCTGTTCTGTATCTGATACCGTTTTCAGTAAGTATACGGCAGGCTTCATCGCAGTCCGATAGCTGTACAAATTCGATAGTAAACGACGGTTTTTTCTTTTCCTCAATATAATTATGTTCAGGCATGGAATCTTTCAGAGAGAAATATTTCTCCTCAAATTCACGTTTTATATAAATTACAGGAGGTTTGAGAAATTCGTCGATTGTTTTCCAGACAACAGGACGAACGTCCTTTCTCTTTTTTAGTACCTCAACCCATTCTTTCATGAGACTTTCATAGTCACGCAGTTTGAAGTACCAGTTTGTTACGGGCTTCATCGTGGGGGTTTTTCCCGTGAGAGTGCTTATGGGATTAATCAGGTTTTCTGGCATATACTGATGACCCAAATCACATTCGTCGGCATATCCCTTTTCGGAATTACAGCCCTCAACCGGACATTTGCCTATAACCTGTCTGCCATTGAGAAAACAGCCTGCCTCTTCATCGAAGAACTGCATTGTAGTAATCTGATTCAGCTGACCTTTTTTGTGAAGTGAGCTGATAAACC
>JAIDNR010000379.1 GCA_029063695.1 Ruminococcus sp. | reverse complement strand
GTCATAATATACATCTATGAATGAATAATATTATTTAAAATGCCTAAAATTCAAAAAACTCTTGAAATATTTCCAAAAACGTGCTATAATAAAATCCAACATATTTTTAATTCAAGGAGGTACTACTATGAAACACATCAGAACTATCAACAAGGCTAATCTTAAGGAGTCTGCTCAGAAGGGCGGCTGCGGCAAGTGTCAGGCTTCATGTCAGTCTGCTTGTAAGACTTCATGCACAGTTGCAAATCAGAAGTGCGAAAGATAAGACTTGGTTTTAAAGTCTGTCGGGGCAGTGCTGCACTGCCCTCTATTTTTTATTACAGTGAGGGTGTTGAGTATGATACATAAATACAAACTTAATGGATTCAATATTGTTCTTGACGTTAACAGCGGCGGCGTTCACATTGTCGATGAGCTTACATATGACCTGCTTGACAATGTTGAGCCTCCTTTTGATGAGAAATGTCCCGAAAAGGTTGTACAGAAACTATCAAAAGTTTATTCTCCTGAGGATATTGAATCATGCTATCAGGAAATCATTGAACTTTACAATGATAAGATACTTTTTTCGGAAGATGATTATGAAAAGTATGCTAAATATTCCGTTGCCTCACCTGTCAAGGCAATGTGCCTGAATATTGCCCATGACTGCCAGCTCAGATGCAGGTACTGTTTCGCATCTACAGGAGATTTCGGCAAGGGACGAAAGCTTATGTCATTTGAAACGGGAAAACACGCCATTGACTTTCTGCTTGAAAATTCAGGTGACAGACCTAATCTTGAACTTGACTTTTTCGGCGGTGAACCGCTTATGAATTTCACAGTAGTCAAGCAGATTGTTGAATATGCACGTTCACGTGAAGCCGAATATGGTAAAAAATTCAGATTTACTATAACGACAAACGGACTTCTCCTTGATGACGAGAAAATTGAGTTCATCAATAAAGAGATGTCAAATGTTGTACTCTCAATTGATGGCAGAAAAGAAGTAAACGATTATTTCCGTGTATTGCCAAACGGTCAGGGCTGTTATGATATGATTCTGCCGAAATACAAAAAACTCGTTGAGGGCAGAGGTGATAAAGAATACTATGTGCGTGGTACTTTCACCAATAAAAATCTTGACTTTTCAAATGACGTTTTTGCACTCTATGAAGCAGGTTTTGACCAGATTTCCATTGAACCCGTAGTCGGAGAGGGTGATGAATATGCACTTACTGAAAGAGAACTGCCCGCAGTGTTCAAGGAATATGAAATTCTTGCTCAGAAAATACTTGACAACGAGAAGAACGGCGGAAAATTCAATTTCTTCCACTTCATGCTTGACTTGGACCAAGGACCTTGTGCAATAAAGAGACTGCGTGGTTGTGGCTGTGGAAATGACTATGTTGCAATTACTCCCGACGGTGATATTTTCCCATGTCACCAGTTTGTCGGAATGGACGAATACAAAATGGGCAATATTGACGAGGATACTTTCAATCAGGAGATGAAAGCCAATTTTGCCAATTGTCATGTATATTCAAAGCCCGACTGCCGTAAGTGTTGGGCAAAATTCTATTGCAGCGGCGGCTGTAATGCGAATAATTATCAGTATATGGGCGATGTGCGTTCAGCACACAAGATTTCATGCGAACTTGAAAAAAAGCGTCTTGAATGTGCAATTATGATAAAAGCTGTCCGTACTTTCGGCGAACAGGAATATTAAATAAAATAATAAAAACTGCTGATATTTAATAATACAGCAGTTTTTTATTTGTATTTGTTTTAACAGTTAATCTTCATCATAGAACATATTATAGTTCACTGCACGATGACTGTAAGTGCTGAGGACAAGTCCGATGATAGTGTACATACTTACCATAGCAGTACCGCCGCCGCTGATAAACGGCAGGGGAACGCCAATAACGGGAGCAACTTTAAGAACCATGCCTATATTCATAAGACAGTGCGTGAAAAACATTCCGAAAGCTCCCATACAGATAAAACGTCCCAGTCTATCACGGGTAACACGGCTGTCGGCGAAAACCTTAAGACAGATATAAGCAAGTACAATCATTATTCCGATTGAACCGACAAAGCCGAAAACCTGTCCTGCGTGTGCGAAAATGAAGTCATTGTGAAGTTCGGGAACGTATATATATTCATTCTGACCTGCAAAAAGTCCTTTGCCGAAAACACCGCCTGACTGTATCGCTGTAAGACCCAAATCCTGCTGATACTCGATATTTTCGGGATCTGTTCCGGGCTTGAAAAGAATCAGTATTCTTTCCTTATGGAAATTATCAAGAAAATTGAACCACATAATTGCAACAGCACCTGCAATGACAAACGGTGCGGCAAGCAGATATTTCCATGATATATGTGCAGAAATAATCATAAAGCCGAATATGGCGGCAAATACAATAGCTGTACCGTAGTCTCCCTGAACAGCGACAATTCCTATCGGAATCACACCGTGAATAATCAGAAGAAGCATATGAAGCGGCTTATTCATATCTTCCTCTACTTTGGAGAGATGATAGCTAAAAGTAAGAATAAAGGCGATTTTCATAATTTCCGATGGCTGTAAACTTACACCGAAAACACGTATCCATGCACGGTCGTCTGCACCATCTCTCGTAATACCCAAAGATGTAAAGGTCAGGGCAATGATAGCAAGAGAAAGTGGAGCGAAAATCCACCATAGTTTTACAAGTTTGTGATAGTCGATTTTTGAAAATATCAATGCGGAGACATATCCCAGGCACATTGAAACAAGCTGAGTGTGCCAGTAGCTGTCACCGATTTCCTCAATTTCACTTATTCCGCTTGAGGCTATGGAATATATAAGCATTGTGCCAATAACTGCACAGAGGGTAACAGAGAAAAGCAGTCCGACATCAATGGGATGCTTATTGGCAGGTAATTTTTTAAATGCGGATTTCATCATTTCCTTCTTTCATTTTTCATTCCAGTATTTTCTGTCAAGACTTCTGTATTGTGCCGCAGCAGCAACGTGCTGGCGATGTATAATCTCACTGTTGTCAAGGTCTGCAATAGTACGTGCAACTTTCAGTATTTTGCTGTATGCACGTCCGCTGAGCCCGATATTGTCAACGACGTTTTGCAGAATGAGTTCACCGCCGTTATCAACAGGACACATTTCATTGAGTTTATCATCGGTTATGAATGCGTTGCAGGTTATTGAAGTACCCTTGAAGCGTTCTTCTTGAATTTTTCTTGCAGCGATTACCCGCTTACGGATTTCGGCGGATGTTTCTTCCTTGCCTTTTGATGTAAGATCTTTGAATTCAACAGGAGCGGCTTCAATATGAAGGTCGATACGGTCAAGCAGAGGACCAGATACTTTGGAAAGATAATTTGAAACTTTTTTAGGCGAACATATACACTTTCTTTTCGGGTGACCGAAATAGCCGCAGGGACATGGATTCATTGCCGCTATAAGCATTACACGGCATGGGTATATTGCAGTACCTGCTGTACGTGAAATAGTAATCTGACCGTCCTCAAGCGGCTGACGGAGCATTTCAAGAATATGACGGTCAAATTCAGCGAGTTCGTCAAGAAAAAGCAGTCCGTTATGTGCAAGTGAAACTTCACCCGGCTGAGGAATTGCGCCACCGCCGATAAGACCTGCTGAAGATATTGTATGGTGCGGTGAACGGAACGGACGTTTTGTTATAATAGGATTATCAGGTGTGAGAAGTCCTGAGATTGAGTGGATTTTTGTGGTTTCAAGAGCCTCTTCAAAATTAAGCACGGGAAGAATTGACGGAATTCTTTTGGCAAGCATACTTTTTCCACTGCCCGGTGAACCTATAAGAATTGCATTGTGACCGCCTGCCGCTGCAATTTCAAGAGCTTTTTTTGCTGACTGCTGACCTTTTACGTCACAGAAATCAAGAATATCATTGTATGTGGTTTCAGGCGGTATGTAGTATTCACATGGAGTCATGAGCTTTTCATTACGGAAATGCCTGATGAGTTCTTCAGCATTTTTTACGGCATAAATATCAATTCCCTGAATTACCGATGCTTCATATGCATTGTCATAAGGTACAAAAACAGATTTTATTCCTTTTTCTCTTGCAAGAAGAATCATAGGGAGTACACCATTTATATACCTGAAATCGCCGTTGAGAGAAAGTTCACCGATAAATGCACAGTTTTCTGTTGACATATCAATCATTCGCATTGCTGAAAGAACAGCCATAAATATAGCCATATCATGAACCGAACCGCTTTTTTTCGTATTGGCAGGTGCAAGATTTACCATTACAGAGGCTACCGGAAAATTTATACTGCACGCACGGAGAGCCGCACGTATTCTTTCACGGCTTTCTCTTACAGCAGTATCGGGAAGTCCGACAATATCAAACTGAGGCTGACCTCTGCTTATATCTATTTCAGCATCAACGGGAAAAGCATTCAGACCGAAAAGTCCGAGACTTGAAATTTTGGCAAACAATATAAAACCTCCTTTATTGTAAATTATTTTCTGAGTTATCGTTTATCAGCGGAATATCGTCCATATATACGGATTCTGCCTTTGAAATATGCTGTATATCAGGCGAAGGCTTTTCGGGTATATTGATAAATGTTTTCTCACTGCCTTTTTTATAATATTCTTTGCCATAACTTGAAACAAATTCGGGGTTATCTTCTGCATCGGCAAGAAAATTATTGAACTGCGGAAATCCCTCAGTCTGCATAAGCTGTTGATAATCAAGATACGCACTAATTGACGGATAAGTTATAATTGCACCGATTATGCCTATTGCGAAAGGAAATGTATTTATTGTCTTTAATCCGCCGAAAAAACAGCCGATGACTACAAGGCACTGAGTGGCAAATAAAATAAGAATACAGATTTTATTTTTTCCGCAGCCTATAAGAGCAAGAACAGGGAGCAGGATTATTTCAATCAGATATGCAGCAATATTCGGCATTGTAAACTCTTTTCCGCAAAGCGACGGAATCCATGATAAAGCACTCAGCCATAGTCCGAATGACATCATAACAAGAAAAATGACAGCTTCTGTTATTGAAAAAATAAAGAGCTTATGACAGAATCTGTCGATTTCCGTTTTTCTGTTAAGGCATACCAGATAATGAGCGTGTTTGGGCTGTTCAATAAGTTTTTCATTTATTCTCATTATATCACGTCCTTATAAAAATTGTAATAATTATAGTATACCACTTTTTTGGAAAAATGTAAATATAAAAAATAATTTTTACGCTGTATTTTTGCTGAAAAACTGAATTGGATAAAAATAACAAAAACCGGATTTTTATTTTTAAAAATCCGGTAAAATTGCTAAAAAGTTAAAAACAGCTTGACAACATTATAATAATATGATAAAATAATATAATGTATCGATATAAAAATGCTGTTTTCCTTTGCAAGATATTATATCATATAATCGCTGCACTTGTCAATAGGTTTCAGAAAATTTTTTGTCAAAAACATAAAAAGTTATAAGTAATTCTGCACATCTGTCTTTCCGTGACGGATATGCAAGCAAAATAATAAGGAGGTTCCGCCTATGGTGAAAGTTACACCTAAGCAGTTGGGAAAGAATGTCAGAATGAGCTTCGGTAAAATTACCGAACCTCTGGAAATGCCGAACCTTATCGAAGTTCAAAAGAATTCGTATAAGTGGTTCAGGGAAGAGGGCTTGAAAGAAGTGTTCCGTGATATGACGGCAATCACCGACTATAACGGAAATCTCGTCCTCAATTTCAAGGACTATCGTTTTGACGATACCCCTAAATACACCCTTGCCGAATGCAAGTCGAGAGGTGCTACGTATCAGGTTGCAATGAGGGCTACTGCTATACTCTGCAATAAAGAAACAGGTGAAGTCAGCAAGAGCGATATTTATATGGGAGATTTCCCGCTTATGACTGACAGCGGAACTTTCGTTATCAATGGTGCTGAACGTGTTATCGTATCACAGCTTGTGCGTTCGCCGGGTGTTTATTATTCTGTTGAAAAAGACAAGACAGGTAAAGACCTTTTCAGCACAACCGTTATTCCTAACAGAGGTGCATGGCTTGAATATGAAATGGACTCAAATGATGTTGTCTATGTTCGTATTGATAAGAACAGAAAAATTCCGCTTACTACATTTATCCGTGCTTTGGGCATTGGTTCTGATGAGGAAATATATGAGCTTTTCGGCGATGACGAAAGACTTAAACAGACCATTCTTCAGAAAGACCAGACAAAAAACAATTCAGATGCTCTTATTGACGTTTACAAAAAACTCCGTCCGGGCGAACCTCCTACAGTTGAGAGTGCCGTTACACATCTCAATAATCTTTTCTTTGATGCAAAGAGATATGACCTCTGTCGCTTCGGTAGATATAAATATAACAAAAAATTAGGTATTGCTTCACGTCTTGCGGGTCATACGCTTTCAGAGCCTGTAGTAAATCCGCTTACAGGTGAAATTATGGCAGATGCAGGTGAGACTGTAAATTATGATAAAGCCTGTGAAATCGAGCAGGCAGGCGTATACAGTGCATTCGTAACTGTAGAAGCAAAAGAGTACTATACAAATGAACGTGGCGAAACTCAGATTCGTTTTGTTGAGAGAGTTGCTAAAATCATAGGCAATGGCATGGTTGATATTAAAGGCTATGTTGATTTCGATGCTGAAAAGTATGGCATAAACGAGAAAGTTTCTTTCAAAGTTCTCCGTGAAATTATAGAGAACTCCGCAGATGCTGATGAACTTGAAGAAAATATCAAGAAAAAGGCTGATGAGCTTGTGCCGAAGCATATTATTCTTGATGACATTTTTGCAACAATCAGTTATTTTATCAATCTCTGTGAAGGTGTTGGTACTGTTGATGATATTGACCATCTCGGCAACAGACGTATTCGTTCTGTCGGCGAACTTCTCCAGAATCAGTTCCGTATCGGCTATGCACGTATGGAACGTGGTATCCGTGAAAGAATGAACATTCAGACTCAGGACGTAAATACTCTTACTCCTCAGTCCCTTATCAATATCAGACCTATTTCTTCTGCAATGAAAGAATTTTTCTGCTCCTCACCACTTTCACAGTTCATGGACCAGAATAATCCTCTTGCTGAACTTACACATAAAAGACGACTTTCCGCACTCGGTCCGGGCGGTCTTTCAAGAGACCGTGCAGGATTTGAAGTACGTGACGTACACTACAGCCACTATGGCAGAATGTGTCCTATTGAAACTCCTGAAGGTCCTAATATCGGACTTATCTCATATCTTGCAACATTCGCAAGAATCAATGAATACGGCTTTATTGAAGCTCCTTACAGAAAAGTTAATAAGGAAACAGGCGTTGTAACTAACGAAGTAGTATACATGACTGCCGATGTTGAAGATAATTTTGTAGTTGCACAGGCAAATGAACCTCTCACGGAGGACGGTAAGCTTGCAAGACCAAGAGTTAATGCACGTCACCGTGACCAGATTCTTGAATGTGACCGTGATATAGTTGACTATATGGACGTATCACCGAAAATGGTTGTATCTGTCGCTACATCAATGATTCCGTTCCTTGAAAATGATGACGCTAACCGTGCACTTATGGGTTCAAACATGCAGAGACAGGCAGTTCCTCTTCTTAAAACCGAAAGACCATTTGTCGGTACAGGTATGGAATATAAAGCCGCTGTTGACTCCGGTGTATGTATCGTTTCGGACTGCGACGGTAAAGTAAGCTATGTTGATGCAGATAAGATTCATGTTATCGGCAGTGACGGAATTGAACGCAAGCACGAACTTATCAAGTTCAAGCGTTCAAATCAGGGCACTTGTGTAAATCAGCGACCCATTGTTTCAGTAGGTGAAGAAATCAAAAAAGGACAGGTGCTTGCAGACGGTCCTGCCACAGCAGACGGCGAAATATCTCTCGGTAAAAATGCCCTCATCGGCTTCATGACATGGGAAGGCTATAACTATGAAGATGCTGTACTTCTAAATGAAAGACTTGTCCGTGAAGATGTATTCACATCTGTTCATATTGAAGAATATGAGATTGAATGCCGTGATACAAAGCTCGGACCTGAGGAAATTACACGTGATATTCCAAACGTCGGCGATGATGCACTTGCAAATCTCGACGAAAACGGTATTATCAGAATAGGTTCTGAGGTTACGGCAGGCGATATTCTTGTAGGTAAGGTAACTCCTAAAGGCGAAACAGAACTTACAGCTGAAGAAAGACTTCTCCGTGCTATTTTCGGCGAAAAAGCCCGTGAAGTCCGTGATAACTCACTTAAAGTACCGCACGGTGAAGCAGGTGTTATTGTTGATGTAAAGGTATTCACAAGAGAAAACTGTGAGGAACTCAGTGCAGGTGTAAATATGCGTGTTATCTGTTATATTGCACAGAAACGTAAGATTACAGTCGGCGATAAAATGGCTGGTCGTCACGGAAACAAGGGTGTCGTTTCACGTATTCTTCCAGAGGAGGATATGCCGTTCCTTCCTGACGGTACACCGCTTGACATCGTTCTTAATCCTCTCGGCGTGCCTTCACGTATGAATATCGGTCAGGTACTTGAAGTTCATCTTGGTATGTCATGTAAGGCTCTTGGCTGGCATATCATGACTCCTGTTTTTGACGGTGCACATGAAGATGACATTCGTGAGTGTTTCCGTGAAGCGAATGAACGCAATAAAGAACACAGAAATGACCCATTTGAACTTAAGGCAATGGATAAAGTTATCAATCCGAAAGCTCTTGAATTTACCGAAGATTGTAAATTTACCCTTTATGACGGACGTACAGGTGAAAAGTTCGATAACCGTGTAACAGTCGGATATATGTATTACCTCAAACTTCACCATCTTGTTGATGATAAGATTCATGCACGTTCTGTAGGTCCTTATGCACTTGTAACACAGCAGCCTCTCGGCGGTAAAGCACAGTTCGGTGGACAGCGTTTCGGAGAAATGGAAGTATGGGCATTGGAAGCATACGGTGCAGCTTATACACTTCAGGAAATTCTTACTGTAAAATCAGACGATACAATCGGACGTGTAAACACTTATGAGGCTATTGTCAAGGGTCAGAATGTTCCGACTCCTGGCATTCCGGAATCATTCAAGGTTCTTATCAAGGAAATGCAGTCTCTCGGTCTTAATGTAAAGGTTCTTGACGAGAATCAGGAAGAAATTGACCTCAAACAGGACTTTGATGATGACCCGATTCCGACAAGAGAGGGTTATTCAGAAGAAGAAACTTCTGACCTTAACAACTATTCTGATGAGGAAATGGGCGAAGGTGGATTCAGAGTCGGAGACGATGAAAACGATATTGATATGGATATTGACATGGATATTGATACCGTTGATAAGGACGATGAATACAACTTTGATGCTGACGAAAAGGATATTTTTGACAGTGAAAACGGCGACGACGAGAATTTTGACATTCTTGACATTGACGACCCGTATGATGAATAATTAAATCAAAGATTATGCACGGCAGGGATTTTCTGCCGTGCGTATAAGTCATGTATTCAGCATTAAATTGCAGGAGGTAGCAGTTTGAAATTTAATACTTTTGAATCAATAAAAATCGGTCTTGCTTCGCCTGAACAGATAAGAAGCTGGTCATATGGTATTGTTACAAGACCCGAAACCATAAACTACAGAACACAGAAACCTGAAAAGGACGGTCTTTTCTGTGAAAAAATATTCGGACCTACAAAAGACTGGGAGTGCCACTGCGGAAAATTCAAGAAGATACGCTTTAAAGGCAAGGTATGCGACCGCTGCGGAGTTGAAGTGACAAGGGCAAGAGTCCGCCGTGAAAGAATGGGAAGAATCGAGCTTGCTGCTCCTGTTTCGCATATCTGGTATTTCAAGGGTACTCCCTCAAGAATCGGACAGGTGCTTGAAATTTCCCAGAAACGTCTTGAAGAAGTTCTTTACTTCACAAAATATATTGTTACAGACCCTGGAAATACTGAGCTTGTAAAGAAACAGCTTCTTTCCGAAAAGGAATATCTTTCTTATCTTGAAAAATACGGAGATGATTTCAAGGCTGAAATGGGTGCGGAAGCTATTCAGAAACTTCTTAATGAGTATGACCCTGCAAGATATGATGCCCATAAGGAAAGACTTATAGAACTCGGCAAAGTTTCTGTTACAGGTTTGAAACCCGAATGTTTTAATAATCCTCTTGAATGTGACTGTGATGAATGCCGTAAATTTGCGGAACTCACTGATATTGAGTGGAAAAATAATATTGAGATTTGTTCAGATGACCTCAAAAATGAACTTGTCGGACTTCCGGCAGGACAGAAAAAAGTCAAATTAATCAAGAGATTACAGATTATTGAGGCATTCCGTCTTTCAGGAAACAAGCCTGAATGGATGATTCTCAATGTTATTCCCGTAATTCCTCCTGACCTCCGTCCTATGATTATGCTTGACGGCGGACGTTATGCAACTTCCGACCTCAATGACCTCTACAGACGTGTTATCAACAGAAACAACCGTCTTATCAAGATGATTGAGCTTGATGCTCCAGATATTATTGTAAGAAATGAAAAACGTATGCTTCAGGAAGCTGTTGATGCTCTTATTGATAATGGCAGACACGGCAGACCCGTTACAGGTCCGAGCAACCGTGCATTGAAGTCACTTTCCGATATGCTTAAAGGTAAGCAGGGACGTTTCCGTCAGAATCTTCTCGGTAAGCGTGTTGACTATTCGGGACGTTCTGTTATCGTCGTTGGTCCTGAACTTAAAATGTATCAGTGCGGACTTCCGAAAGAAATGGCTCTTGAACTTTTCAAGCCGTTTGTACTCAAAAGACTTGTTGACAAGAAAGCTATTGCAAATATCAAGTCCGCAAGAAAGCTTATTGACCGTGCAGACAATAAGGTATGGGACGCTCTTGAGGACGTTATTAAAGACCACCCTGTAATGCTCAACCGTGCTCCTACGCTTCACCGTCTCGGTATTCAGGCATTTGAACCGATTCTTGTCGAGGGTCGTGCAATCAAACTTCATCCGCTTGTATGTTCAGCTTTCAATGCCGATTTCGACGGTGACCAGATGGCTGTACATCTTCCGCTTTCCGCTGAAGCTCAGGCTGAAGCAAGATTCCTCATGCTTGCGGCAAATAACCTGCTTAAACCTTCGGACGGAAAGCCTGTTGCAGTTCCTTCACAGGATATGGTACTCGGTTCATATTATCTTACTATGGATAAGCCCGGCGAACTTGGTGAGGGCAAGGTATTCCGTGATGTCAATGAGGCTCTCATGGCTTATAACGACCATGATGTTTCACTGCACGCTAATATCAAGGTAAGAATTACAAAGGACATTGGCGATAAGAAAGTATCAAAGATTATTGATGCAACAGTCGGCAGACTTATTTTCAATGAAAATATTCCGCAGAATCTCGGATATGTTGACAGAACAAATTCAGATAAGCAATTCGACCTTGAAGTTTCATTCCTCGTTGGAAAGAAGAAACTTTCTGATATTATTGAACGCTGTATCAAGATTCATGGTACTACAACAACTTCCGAAGTTCTTGACAGAATCAAGGCACTTGGTTATAAATATTCGACAAGGGCAGCTCTTACGGTTGCCGTATGTGATGCAACAATTCCGCCTCAGAAGAAAGAAATTCTTGCAAGGGCAGATGCTGAGGTACAGGAGATTACAGAAGAATATAATTACGGTTATATTTCGGCTCAGGAGAAGTCCGCTAAGATAGTGGCTCTCTGGACAAATACAACTGATGAAGTTACAAATGCACTTAAAGCTAATTTCGATAAATACAATCCTATTTGGATGATGGCTGACTCAGGTGCGAGAGGTTCTATTTCACAGATTAGACAGCTTGCTGGAATGCGTGGACTTATTGCAAATACTTCCGGTGCGGTTATTGAAATTCCTATCCGTGCAAATTACCGTGAGGGACTTAATATCCTCGAATACTTTATTGCGTCCCGTGGTGCGAGAAAAGGTCTTGCCGATACGGCTCTCCGTACTGCTGACTCGGGTTATCTTACACGTCGTCTTGTTGATGTTTCTCAGGACGTTATTATCCGTGAGGAGGACTGCGGTACAACAGACGGAATAGAAGTATATGAAATCAGAAACGGAAATGAAGTTGTTGAACCGCTTTCGGAAAGACTTGTGGGAAGATTCCTTGCAGATGATTTCAGAGATGAATCAGGTGAGCTTATTGTTTCCAGAAACAGACTTGTTACCGATGCAGATGCAAAGAAGATTATCGATTCAGGCATTGAAAAGATAAAAATACGCTCTGTTCTTAACTGTAAGGCAAAAACAGGTGTCTGTGCAAAGTGTTACGGTGCAAATCTTGCATTTAATAATATTGTATCAGTCGGCGAGGCTGTCGGTGTAATTGCTGCTCAGTCAATCGGTGAACCAGGTACACAGCTTACAATGAGAACATTCCATACAGGCGGTGTTGCTTCTGCCGATGCGGAAGATATTACACAGGGTCTCCCTCGTGTTGAAGAACTTTTCGAGAGCAGACGTCCAAAGGGTGCGGCTATTCTTTCGAGAATTTCGGGAACTGTTCACATTGAGGAAGTCAAGACTACAACAAATATTGTTGTAAGAAATGACGAAACAGGCGAAGAAGAAAATTATATGATTCCGTATAATCTCAAAAAGCGTGTTGCAGAGGGTGAGAAAATCACAAAGGGAACACGTCTCACAGAGGGTAATATTTATCCGGCTGATATTCTCAATATTCTCGGAACTCAGGAAGTCCAGAACTATATTATAAATGAAGTTCAGAAAGTTTATCGCTTGCAGGGTGTTGACATCAACGATAAGCATATTGAAGTTATTGTCCGCCAGATGCTCCGCAAAGTTAAGGTTGAAGAAACAGGTTCAAGCTATCTGCTTCCTGGAACTCTCGTTGACTGCAAGGAAATCGATGCAATCAACAGTGAAATTCAGGCACGTATTGATTCAGGCGAATATGATTTACAGCTTGTACAATATACTCCTGTTCTTCAGGGTATTACAAAGGCTTCGTCAAATTCAGACAGCTTTATGTCTGCGGCTTCATTCCAGGAGACGACAAAGGCTCTCACAGATGCCGCAATCAGAGGCAAGAGCGACAAACTTCTCGGACTTAAAGAGAATGTTATTATTGGTAAGCTTATTCCTGCCGGAACAGGTATGGACTGCTACAATCATGTAAAGGTTGTGAAGAATGAATCGTCATCTTCTTCAATTGATCACAGCATAAATACTGCCAATTCCATAGGCTGATTGAAATAATACAAAACTGCTGTACCTGAAATACGGTACAGCAGTTTTTTTGTGCAACGAAAACCCCCAGTTTTACTGGGGGTTCAAAAAAGCTTTAGCTATGGGTAGAAAAATAAGACCTC
>JAIDNR010000378.1 GCA_029063695.1 Ruminococcus sp. | reverse complement strand
TCTTAGTAATAATTATACATCAAAGCCGTTACATTGTCAATAGAAACGCCATAGCACTTTTGACTGAAAATCATAAGTGCTATGGCGAAAACTTCTTTATGAGTGCCCGTCTTTAATCAGGAAACTTTTTGTCATATAAGAAACGATTACTTGTTAAGTCTTGCTTCAATCTTGTCAAGTTCTTCATAGAGAGCCTGAGGAATCTTTCCGCCCTTAGCAGCAATATCATCGTTGTAGTATCTTCTCATTTCAGCAATTTCAGCTTTCCAGAGGTCTGTATCAACATTGAGGAGCTTATCCATAATTTCGGGAGTAACTTCGTCCTCTATGCCTGCAACATTGATGTCGCCCTTCTTTGGAAGATAACCGATAGCTGTTTCATCAGCCTCAACAGTACCCTCACAGCGTTTGATAATCCAGTCAAGAACTCTCATATTGTCGCCGAATCCGGGCCAGATGAAGTTACCGTTTTCGTCCTGCTTGAACCAGTTTACATTGAAAATCTTCGGAGCTTTATCACCGAGCTTCTCGCCCATTTCAAGCCAGTGAGCCCAGTAGTCGCCTACATTGTATCCGATGAACGGCTTCATAGCCATAGGGTCATGGCGGAGAACGCCTACAGCACCTGCTGCTGCTGCGGTTGTTTCAGATGAAACAGCAGAACCAACATAAGTACCGTGTGTCCAGTCAAATGACTGATATACAAGAGGAGTTGTGGAAGCACGTCGGCCGCCGAAAATAATAGCGGAAATCGGAACACCTTCAGGATTATCAAATTCAGGTGAAATGCATGGGCAGTTTGTTGCAGGAGCTGTGAAACGTGAGTTCGGGTGAGCGAGCTTCTGTTTCTTGCCGTCCGCACCGATAGTTTCTGTAAACTCCTTGCCGTTTACCTTTGAGCCTTTCCACTCTGTAGCGTCCTCAGGTGGATTCTTGTCAAGACCTTCCCACCATACTGTATTATCAGCATTGTTGAGAGCAACGTTTGTGAAGATAGCGTTTTTCATTGTTGAAGCAAGTGCATTGTAGTTTGACTTTGCATTTGTTCCGGGAGCAACGCCGAAGAATCCGTTTTCGGGATTTATAGCATAAAGTCTGCCATCCTTGCCAGGCTTGAGCCATGCAATATCATCGCCTACTGTGAATACCTTGTAACCGTCCTTGAGATAGCCCTCAGGCGGAATAAGCATTGCAAGGTTTGTCTTTCCGCAAGCAGACGGGAATGCAGCACACACATACTTTGTATCGCCGTCGGGTTTCTGAACGCCGAGAATGAGCATATGTTCAGCCATCCAGCCCTCATTCTTACCCTGGAATGATGCTATACGGAGTGCGAAGCACTTCTTTGAAAGAATAACGTTTCCGCCGTATGCAGAGTTGATTGACCAGATTGTGTTGTCCTCGGGGAACTGCACAATGTATCTGTTTTCGGGGTCAACATTTGCCTTTGAATGAAGTCCACGAACGAAATCGTTTGAATCGCCGAGCTTATCGAAAGCAGCCTTGCCCATTCTTGTCATGATGTTCATATTGAGAACAACATAGATAGAGTCTGTGATTTCAACTCCTACTTTTGAAATAGGTGAAGCAACAGGACCCATTGAATATGGAATAATGTACATTGTCTGACCCTTCATAACGCCGTCATACATCGGGCGGAGCTTAGCATACATCTCCTGAGGGTCGCACCAGTTATTTGTCGGACCTGCATCTTCCTTTGTTCTTGTACAGATAAAAGTTCTGTCCTCAACACGGGCAACGTCATTTACGGCAGTTCTGTGATAGAGACAGCCGGGAAGCTTTTCCTGATTAAGATAATACATCTTGTTAGGGTCGCCGTCGGGGAGAGAAGTAACTTCTTTAGTAAGTTCGTCAAGCTGTTCTTGTGAGCCGTCAATCCATACGACTTTATCGGGCTTGCAAAGAGCAATCATCTCTTCAACCCACGCATTAACATTTGCATTTGTTGTAAGTGACATGATAATCAACCTCCTGAAATTAATCTTTTTTAGCAAAGAGCAAAATACTCCTCAGTTACTATTATATAACATTTATGTCAATATGTCAAGTGGAGAATGATAATTTTTTGTCGCTTGTCATATCGGTTTGTCATACCTGTATTCGCATGAAATAATATTCTTTTGGTAATATGCACAATGTTTTCAACAAAAAGTTGTGAAAAACACAGATTTTTATATTTGTGATATTTTTTATATTGAAATTTCCAAATATTACGGTTATAATAGTATATAAGAAATGCAATCTATCGAAACGGAGGTTTTTCCATTGAAGAAAACTATCATTACTATCGAACGCCAGTATGGAAGCGGCGGAAGTATTATCGGCAGACTTGTTGCCGAAAAGCTTGGAATCAATTACTATAACAGAAAAATACTTGAAATGACTGCCGAAAGATGCGGAATTTCAGCCGAAAATCTTGAATCAGCCGAAGAAAGCGTTCCCACAAGCTTTTTGTATTCACTTCTGCTTTCTGCCAATCCCGCACATTCAATGGAAGAAAATCTACCGTTGTCTGATAAAGTTTTTCTTATGGAAAGCCGTATCATTACTGAAATATCCGAACAGGAAGAAAGCTTTGTGCTTGTCGGAAGGTGCGGAAACTATATTTTAGAGGATAAAGGCTGTTTCAGTGTATATATCTATGCTCCGCAGGAAGAAAGAATCAAGCGTGCCGTCTGTGAATATGGCATTAAGGAAAATCGTGCGGAAAACATCATGAAAAAAGCTGATAAACGCCGTGAAACTTTTTTTAATGTAAATACAGGCAAAAGCTGGCAGGATAAGGATATGTATTCACTCTGCCTCAACAGCAGTGAACTCGGCGACGAACTCTGTGCGGAAATTATTGTAAAGGCTTATAATGAATATAACAAGCGTTTTTCTTAATATATCTCTCTTTCTTTGAAAACTCCCTGATGTAAAAATCAGGGAGTTTTTCTTTTATCCTGTTATTCCCGAATGTTCTATGCCTTCCGTGAAATGCTTCTGCAAAAAGATGTACATAATAAGCATGGGAGTTATTGAAAGTAGACAGCCTGCCTCTTTCCAGACAATCTGTTCACGGGGATTCAATTCGACTGCTGAGGAATTGAAAAGACGCATTTTAAGTTCTGTATCAAGGTTTTTCAGCATTAATGCAACAGTCTGATTATTTGTGAAAAAAGTTGAGCTTACATAATAATCATTCCAGTAAAGAACAACTGAAAACAGGAATACTGTCAGAAATGCCGCCGATGCATTCGGTGCTATTATCTGTACAAAAGTTCTGAAAGGTGAACAGCCGTCGATATATGCGGCATCTTCGAGTTCATGCGGCAGACCTTTGAAAAACTGTCGAAAAATGAGTATCATGAGTCCTGATTTTATACCGTTGCCCGTAATTGCCGGAAGATACATTGTAAGCATACTGTTTATGAGATTTACCGAAAAATCTCCGAAACCGAAACGTCGGAAAAGCGAATACAGCGGCATTGATATAATCTGCGGCGGTACAAGTATCATCATTATCACAACAGCAAATAGCAGATTCTTTCCCCTGAAACTGAATCTTGCAAAGCCATATCCCGTAACGGAGCAGGAGCAGACCTGCACAAACGAACAGCCTATATTCAGAAAAACCGTATTTTTCAGCGTATTCCAAAAATCCATAGCTTCTATTGTTTCCTGAATTATGGAAAGAGTGAGACGGCGTGGAATCCACATCACGGTCGGGTCTGTCATATCGGCTTTGTCACGGAATGCACAGCTTATCATGTAGATAAGCGGATATATAATTACAAATCCGATACCGACAAGTATTATGAATCTGAAAAAAGACCATATCAATTGTTTTTTTTCTGTCATTTCCTTTACTCCTGATTATCATAATAAGCGGATTTTTTTATAACAGCCGTCGCAAGACCGATTGAAGCAAGGATAATTCCAAAATAAATCCATACCATTGCAGAAGCTTCACCGAATTTAAATTCCGAACGCATTGTAAGTATGCGTTTCATGACCGTGTTCATTGGATTTGTGAATGTATCTATAACTGTGAAAATAAGATTTGCAAGTATGAAAGGACTCACATAGGGAAATGTTATTTTCCAGAAATACACCCAGCCGTCCGCACCTTCCAGAAGTGCGGCTTCTCTTGCGGATTTCGGTATATTCTGTAATGCTCCCAGAAAAAGAAGTATCTGTATTCCGCTTGACCATACAATTCCGAAAATATTGCCGGAAATTTTTGAAATTATTTCATTCATATCATCGCTTATGCCATATATTCCAAGAAATTTCAGAAGTTCACCTGTCAAATCAGTTGAAAACAGGGTTGAGAACTGCCCTGCACCTGTATTTCCCGTTCTGCCTATATCTCCGCTTATTATTTCATAAACAGGACCTGTTGCTATGATTACAGGCAGAAAGAATACAGCCCTTGCAAGAGTACGTCCCTTGAAATTCTGATTCAGAATAACAGCAGTGAAAAGCGAAAAAATGAGTATAAGCGGAGTTTTCCAAAGTGTTTCAAACAGCATATTCCTGAGATATACAAGATACTTTTCGTCCGTGTTTAGTGCATAGGAATAATTTGAAAATCCTGCCCATTGCGTTACTGATTTTCCCGTATCTATAGTAACTTTATTGAATGACCACCATATCGACTGTAAAAGTGGTATCAGAAAAAATATTATTGTACCTGCAAGCCAAATTCCGATGAATCCGTATCCCCATAACTCCTTGCGTTTCTGATAGGTAAGTTTCTTTAACATTTTATCACTCCTCATGCAGATCTATTATATTTCCGTTGAAATTGACTGTCTGCAATTCAAGATTGATTTCTGTTTCTGTTCCATTTGAATATGATGTTATTATTTTATCGTCATAAACTTCATACCCTGTTATTGTGCTGTCCGATATATCATCGTAAAGCGGTTTGAGCATACTGTATTTCTCCGCTATATCGTCAATCCTACCGTCTGCATATGCATAATAATATATGTCAAGCTCAGTATCTTTAAGAACGCTTGTTTCCTCAGCAATAAGGTCATAGCACGGCAGACTGCCCATAGCGACTGATTTCAGCAGACTTTCCGTCGGATTTGGTGAACTGTTCAGGGCGGTTGATGAATATGGGATAATTCCGTGCAGTACAATCTGATAAAAAGGAATATCCTCACTGAAAATATCAAAGTGACTTGATTCAAGCGGTACATTCGTTATGTGATTCACATAAGGCAGAGCATAGGCATTTGCACCGTCCGCAAGAATACCGTCCGTGAGACTTTCGGAAAGCGTCTGTAATGCAATTTCAGTCAACTCCATAGAATTGAAGCGTGATATTTTATTTTTACCGTAATCGCCGTAAAGGGACGTTGTGAGTTCTGAGGGTGAAATTCCCGTAAGACCTGATTTAACGTAATTTTCAGTCGTTCGGGTGAAAACTTCATTGAAATACCGTGGCGAAAGAAGTGACATATTTTTACTGAATCCGTCGGGAATGCCGAAAGCTCTGTCATAGCTCACAATGCGTGAATACTGTCCCGAAATTCTTATGCAGGTACTGTTAAATGAATTATAGCCGTTTCCCGAAACAAAATTTCTGTTGTCTGTTGCTGGATATAATAAAAAGCCATTGTCATTGATTAAATCGACAAACTTATTGAATCCCGATTTTCCCCCCAGAGTACCCGACGGAGATGCACTTGTATCAATTTTGTTTTCCATGCCGTCATCAGTCCAGTTTTTGTACAATATGACAAGATTGTCCGCCCCCTTGTTATTAAGTTCTGATATTATTTTCTCAGCCTGTCGGTAATCCGTTGTACTCTGTTTTATAGTCATTGGTATACCGAAAATACTTTTCTTTTTTTTTGCACCGCCGTAAAGATTTATATACGCCGCTGAACTGCTTTTCTTTGTTTCAATACCATTCTGTATAAGATAATCCCTGTATTTTTCGGCTATATCAATATAATCCGCATCTTTTTTAGAAATCGGATAATATTTCAGTTCAATATCATCTCCTGCAATTTCACCCTGTTCAAATACCGTAAATTTATCAGTACTGTTCCCCGACATATAGAAAGTATCAGTATTTCTGAGGACAAAAGTGAAACGACAGAGGTTGTACCTGCTGTTGGACTGTCCCGATATCTTTGCCGTGATATATGCGTTTGAATCACCTTTTTCTGCAACAACCAACATTGCATTATCCTGCTTTACAATGCCATATACTGGAAGATAAACCTGCTCCGTGACTGCACCTCTTGTTGCAGGAACTGCCGTTATATCATTGCCATAGACATTCTGAGAATAGGCATTTACATCGGTTGTCCTGTTATTGTTGAATCTCACCAATGCACCTGAACCGTCAGGAATCAAAAAATATCCGTCCTCATCATCATCAGCCGCACCGAAACTTCCCATAATTGTTACTTCCGTTGCAATATTCTGAGGATTGCTTTCTTTAATCTCCGATATTTTAAGACTTGCTTTCAGACAGTCGGATTCAAGAGTATAATCAACAGGAAATTCAAATCCCGCACTGTATTTATACGTAATGCGTACGCCGTTATCAATACTGCTTACGGAAAATTTACAGTCGCTTGTATTTGAACGGAGATAATTATTGTTTGTACGCTTTTCGGGAATGCCATATCTCAATATATTTGACGAAAGAATCTCATTTTTTATCAGTTCTGACGCTGACTCGTCACTTTCAGTATCAAGTGGAGACGAATACCATATATAGCCTGTATGCTTGTTTTCAAGTCCTATAATTCCCGAATTATTGTCAATCTGGAGAATATAGTCATTATTTTCGGCACATTCTGAAAATTCTTTTTCCACATAGTTTTCAACAGTTTCAACAATATCAACAAAATTTTCAACAGAGTTTTCAACAGTTTCAACAGCATAATCTGTGGAAACATCAACAGCATGGACGTTTCCCGAAAAAACGAGCATAAAGACAACTGTCAGGCATAAGGCAAATCTTTTCTTCATGATTTTCAGCTCCTCACTCTGTAGGATATTTCCGTATAAAGTGATGATATGAAAAGATACATCTGCTGAATCAGTGCCATAAATAGTATAAGCAGAAACAGCATTATGAACATTGCCATTATTGTAAGCAGAATTGATGCGACTGTCCGCATGAAAGTATAACGGTGAACCGCTTTTATGGCTGAAAACAGCAGAACTGCACTCCAGATAATGCCGGTTATTCTGAGTGCCTGCATGAATACAAGTTCATCTTTTATCAGAAAATGCGAAAGAAGTGTATTTATAAGGCTCTGTGCGATATAAGGCACAAGGGCATAGGAACTGTATATAAATATATTTTTGAAACTTCCTTCACCGTCAAGAAATGTGCTTACTGCATTATTGCCGATTACCCATGCAAAGAATATAACAAAACTGCTTGCTATATACGGAATTATACTGAAAGTCTTATCGTATGAGCTTCTGAACTGAAATCCGTACAGTCTTTCCTGTACGATACGTGAGAAAAAAAGCAGAAAGATTATAGTCCACGCTATTTTTAAAGAGCCTGATTTTCTGTACCGCATATCTTCAAAGCCATCTGATATATGAGTGACGGCATATTTAAGCCAGCCAAGCTGATTAAGATTATTCATTTTCTTTTTCTCCTGAATTTTCTGAAAAACAATACAGCAAGCATAAGCAAAGCAAGTACGGAAAATATGAATCCTCCGTTTAAACGGACAAATTCACGCCGATAGCCCTCAAATGCCTTACTGTATATATTACGGTCATCAGCAAGTTCCGCATATTTCATTGAATTTTTATAGTCGCCTTTTCTGAGAAGTGCAGAAGCAACACCCTTGTAAGCGTATCTGTAGCCTCCGTCAAGCTTCAGGACTTCCTGAAAAGGTTCAAGTGCTTCTTCATAGTAACCATCATTATAAAGCTTTACGGCTTCATGCACAACCGCACCAAAATCCGTTTCGGCAAATATTGTTACATTGTTTTTCATGGAATCCGTTATATATATATTTCCGTCTGCGGATTCTATTGCGGAAACCTGCTGAAAAGAACCCGTCTGCCTACCTGTTCCGCCTGATATAAAAAGCAGACTGCATTCCTTATCATACTGAAAAATTCGTCCCGCTGTTCTGTCAAGGCAGTTTATATAGCCTTCTTCCGATATATCAATATCAATAATTTCAGATGACATCAGCCTATTCTGTGAAATATCGTACATAGGAGTGTAATCTCCGAAAATAAGTTTCTTTCCAGAAAAAATATTATTTCCTGCGGAATTGAGTTTCTTTACAGCATCTTCACGGGAAGATGTACAGGTGAATATAAAATCTCCATCTATATCGAAATTCGTTATGCCTGTAGGGATATTTCTTGAACGTCTTGCACGTTTTTCATCCGATACGAACATATCAGCAATATAACCGCCTGTAATATCGGCTATGCCTGCTGCACTGTCTGCACCGTAAAATCCTGTGAAACTGCCGTCTGGAGCAAATACAGCCGAGCCTGTCGTTATATTATTCATCACAGCATATATGTTTCCTGCCTTGTCAGCAATAACTTTCTGAGGCATGAATGTTTTATTACTGTCATATATTACGGAATCGGGTTTTGTTATTTCATTAATCACATCGCCCTCTTTGTCGGCAACAAGTATACGTAAATTTTCATTGTCGGCTATATAGATATAATCACTTGCAAATACACCTGTAGGCGATTTTAAAACCGTCCGAGAACCGTCGGAAAGAGTAAAGCTGTCGTATATTCTTACAGCATGAGTGAAATCGGAATCAACGGCAATAATTCTGTTGTTTCCCGTATCTGCGATATAGAAAAGACAGTCATTTTCATCATAGAATATATCGGACGGACTGTTCAAAGCTCCTGCACCGAGTTCATTGCCTGTAACCGAGCGTTCGGCGGTATATCCTGCCTGTGAGGGTATAGCCTCGCCCCATTTATCATAGTTATAGGATTCCATTTTTCACTCCTGACTCCGCACTAATTCTTTATTCCCGAATGTGCCATGGTATCAATAACGTGCCTTTGGGCAAGCATAAATACTATTACAGGCGGAATGAGCATGAATACGGAAGCCGCCATTGTTTCGCCTGCCCTTGCGATTCCCGAAGATGAAATCTGTGTAATAACAACAGGAAGCGTTTTATACTGTTCCTGAAATACGAGATTGCCGCCCTGCAAATTCCATGATGCCTGAAAAGCAAAAATAATCAGTGTCATGAGTGCAGGTTTTTGATTTGGAATGACAATCTGCCAGCATATTCTGAAAAGTCCTGCACCGTCTATTTTTGCGGATTCAATAATCGCATCAGGCATTTGACTTATTGACTGTTTCATCAGAAACAAACCCATCGGAGAAGCTATCGAAGGCAGAATAAGTGCAAGCGGAGTATCAATTATTCCCATTTCTGACATTACAGCATACTGCATTATATATATTACATTGCTCTGATAGAGAAGTGCGGTTACTATAACCGAATTAATCAGTTTACCACCGGGAAACGTGCATTTTGCAAGCACGAACGCTCCCATTGAAACAAAAACATACTGTAAGAAAGTGACAATAAAAGTTACGGCAATGCTATTGAACAAGTATCTTGAAAACGGTACACGACTGTTGTCAAGCAAATCAAACATATTGCGGAAATTATCCAAAACAGGACGGAGAGTATATAATTTCGGCGGAAATACAAACAATTCTTCCTGCGGTTTCAGCGACATGACTATTGTAAGATAAATAGGCAGAAACATGAACGCACCGAGTATAATAAGAACTATCGCCGTAATAAAAGTACCTGCTTTCTGTTTTTTTGTCCTTATCATTGATTTACTCCTTAAAAAGTCTGCCGATGATTCTGTTGCATATGAACATGACTATGAAAAGCACTGTACATATTGCGGAAGCATATCCCATTTCCCAGCGAACCCAGCCGTAATCATAAGCATGGGTCATGATAGTATGGGCTTTATAGTCAGTTGACGGAAAGCCTACGAGTTCCTGTGCTATAGTTCCTGCCGTAAAAGAATTTACAATCTGCATGACACCTGCAAAAAGCATCTGCGGTTTCATGGAAGGAATGATTATATATACAAGTTCCTGCCATTTGCTGTCCATACCCTCAATGTATGCGGCTTCATAAAGATTTTTGTCAATATTCCTGAAACCCGCACTCAGTGCAAGAAATCCTGCACCTAGAGAAAGCCACAGCTGTACGATTATTGTAACACCCAGAATATATCTTGAATCCGTAAGCCACTGTACAGGCGACTGAATAAATCCCCATTCAATCAGAAACGAATTAAGCCAGCCGTTCATGTCTCCGCTGAAAATTATCTTCCATACAGCATATACATTTGCCATTGACGGAATATAGAATATCAATGTAAAGAATGCACGCAACCTGTTCGGAAGTTCATTTATAAGCCATGCAAGCAGAAAACATATCATATAGCTTAAAGGTCCTGTAATTACGGCGAATATTATTGTAACACGGATTGCTTTTGTGAATATCTTATCAGAAAGAAACAGGTTGATATAATTGTCAAAGCCAACAAATTCGGGCGGCTGTGCCATATTGAAATCAGTGAACCCGACAGGAAGCGACATTGCAACGGGAACTATTGTAAATATCACAAAAAATATCATGAACGGTGCAAGCATAAAATAGCAGTCTTTGTTTTTCTTTACATCATGCCATAATTTTTTTAATCTATCCATTATTTTTTCTTTCTATCTCATCATTTATATCATGGTTATACCATATAAGCATATCACGTGGATTTTCACCCTCATTTACAGTTTCCCTGAATGCATTCATGATGTTTCGTGTTACGGCATAAGAGGCAGGTATAACCGGAATTTCGGCAAGTTCCGACTGTTGTTCCCTGATACGTTTCAACTGATGTTCAGACCATGACAGACTGTCTGCGGCGTTTATATTTGCTGTCTCATAGCGTCCGATAGTTCCGAGTATACCTTCAGTTCTGTTTCCAAAACGTGCCTGTATATCGTCCTGAGTGAACCATTTTATAAATTCCCACGCCTGTTCTTTCTTGTCGGAACTGCTGAAAATCACAGCTCCAGAACCTGTTGAATTTGCGGCATGGGAAACCGTACCGTCGTCTCTTATCGTTCCGGGAACTTTACAGAAATCCCATAACCCTTTTATTTCGGGTGATGCAGATTCAAGCTGTCCTGCAAAAGAATAATTTTCAATTACTATAGGATATTCGCCTGTTCTGAAACGGCTGAAAGCGTCGTATGACTGTTCAAAGCTGTAATCCGTATAGAAGTCAGTCCACTGTTCAAATGCCTGTACAGCCTGTATGGAATCAAGCACAGATGCACTCATATCATCGTTATAATAAGTCAGTCCCTGCTGAAGCATAAGCATTGCAAAAGTATGACCCGATTCCGTTGCAGGAGAAATATTTACAGACGGCAGAACAAGTCCGACGGACATATGATTTCTTTGCAGTGCAGGAAGTATATCAATAAGATTATTCCACGTCTCGGGCGGAGAATTTATATTCAGTTCCGAAAGAATATCCGTCCGATAGAACATCATGGGAAAACTCTGGGTCAATGGCAGACCATAGGTTTTTTCCCGATACTGATAGTGTGTCAGTGAATTTTCCTGAAATCGCTGTGAGACTTCATTGAATTCCGAAAACTGAGATATATCAGCAAGAAGTCCTCTTGATGCAAGATTTATCGGAAACTCACCGCCCAAAAACAAAGCACAGTCGGGTCCTTTTCCCGATAAAGCAGCCTCAACTATTCCGCCCGATACAAGATTTACAGATATGGGAATATAGTATTCTGCCATAAATTCACTTTCAGCAAGTTCACGGATAATCTGTGCCTGGTCACGACCCAAAGCAACCCATATTTCAACGGCTTCTTCATCCTTTATATCCGAAAGAGTTGTGTAATCCTCAAAGAACGAGCCGACAAACGACCTGAATCCGAATACAACTGATTCAAATATGTTCTCTTTGCAGTCCGTAAAATCAATATCTGCCGTTGCGAATTCTATATAATCAATCTCAAGAGGCTGGTCGCAGTAATCACGCATAACGGCTGAAACGGACGTTATACTTTCCTTGATTTGTGAAAGATAGCCGGGAATCCTCAGTGGCTTCTCCGTGCATTTATCAAGAATAACAGCTACATTTCCCAATAAAGATACTTCTGAACCCGTTGAAACAGTTTCAATTTCCGCCTGAATATCTTTAAGTTCCTGAGATATTCGGCTGAATTCATCAAGCAAATCCGGAATTTTTTCATGCACATAATAATCGGTATACTTATCGGGATAAGGACTTGTTATCATAAGTATCTTTCTGTAATATTCATTCAGACTGTCAACAACGGAATCAAGTCGTCTGAGAGATTCGCCGATTTCACCTGTAACGCATTCCATTGTTATTGTGTGATTCATTCCGCCTTCAAGGTATATGTAAATATCTTCACCCGATTCAGTCTGAGGAGTTGTTATGCTCCAGTCCCTGTCATAAAGAAATTTTACCTGCTCCAGTTCTCGGCATGGAGTTTCGCCGTCAATATAAATACGTCTGTTGGAATAAAGTCCACGCATCTGATTCTGTCTTGCCTTTATACCCAGTCTGAACCATCCGCCGTCTTTTATTTCTTCGGCAGGAATAATCCATGTAAGCGACTGTAAAGCGTCTTTCCAGCTTCCGTCTGCACCTATTGTATTGTACACCACTTTAACGGGGTCGGCAGGAGAGGCTTTACAACTTGAATTGTCATAGGTCGGCGACAATACAGCATCGGATTTATACAGTGCATTTTCTCCCTCAATTCTGAAAATAAAAGGATTTTCGCATGATACATCATGGGGCTGATATTCCTGAATTTCCTGCGGATTGAAAAATTTAAAGCATTCAAGTGCAAATTCGGCACGTTCAGAACTGAAAGTAATATCATGTTCGCCCTGAGTAAGATAAAAGAACAAAGGTTCACCGAATAAGCCGTCGGGGTCTTTTATAACAGTCTCCTGCCATATACCATGCTGAACTTGAGATAGTTTGATTTGATTTCCTCTTGAATCGGTATAAATATCGTTTTCGTTTATCCATACTCTTTTCAGCACAATTCTTGATGCCGTATCGTATGGAATTTCATTATCAATCTTAACAGAAAGTTCAATTTCGGGACTGTCTGATTCAATCGGAAAGTAATTCATTTTAAGGCAGTAAATTCCCGTTTCGGGAACATTTATCCTGTATGTGATTTCGCCTGTACTGCTTTCCCATATAAGTACATTATCTCTTGTTTCACCGTCTGAGCCATAACTTCCGAAGGAGAAAATGCCGTCGGACGATATATAGTCAGTTCCTGCAATAATTATTTCACTGCTTGTTTTTTTTTCGCCAGAATACATATCATAGTAATCACCAAAATTTATATAGGGATTTTCAGATTCAAAATAATATTCCGGATTTTCAGCCATAGCATAGTTTTCAGGAAGAAACATACACAGCATTATGACCGAAATAAAACAGCATAAAAATCTTTTAATCATAATTCTGTCTC
>JAIDNR010000377.1 GCA_029063695.1 Ruminococcus sp. | reverse complement strand
TACAGTACATACACGATGCTTACTACCTTGGCTTCATCACGTATAGTCGATACAAAAGAATGAGTAATGATTTTGACACAAACTGTGATGCATTAACCGAACTTGCAATAGCAAGTTACGAAAATAATGACGGCTACTTAGAGTACTTTATTGATTCTGCATCACGTAAAATAAGAAAATGCGTGTTAGCAGAACTTAAATATACTGCTGTTTCTTCTGTAAACAATGAAATACGCAATTGCTTAAGAGAGTTATTTTCATTGTATAGGAAGAAAATCGCAATCACTCGCAATATACGCAAAATGAGAAAATAATGAATGGAGAAGAACCTATGTTACTGATATTTGTAACCTTACTCGTAGTTTTTATTCCGGAAGCATTTTTGTGTTTTTCTCATATCAGAGTGCTCAGATGGAAAAAAAGAATTACACTTAATGTACTTACTGGAAGATCAAGTCACAAGAAATTAATCGATATAAAACAAGCTGATAGTGATAAAAAGTACATAATCACTCCTGATTCAGAAAGTTTTTTACAAGTCAAAGATAAGAAGATTTATATCTGCAATCCTTATCCAGAACCACTTGTACAAGGGTTTCCAGCCAAGACCTATGATATCGGAAATGGAACATCAGTTTCTGTAAAAAAGAAAAAACCCGCTTTTCTTGTTACGATTATTACATGTATCCTTGTGATAATGGCAATATTCGTTTTCAAATACTTTGCAAGAAGCATGGTTGCACCTTTCCTTGATGCTTCAAACCACGTTGAACTGACACATGACTTTGCATACAATATCGACTTCGAAAAATGGGACGGCATAACAAACTACCTGATTGTAGGATCAGACGCACGCGAAGGGTTAAGCACATCAAGAACCGACGTTATGGTGGTGATTTCCTTCAATGAAAACACGAAGAAGATGAAAATCTGCTCCCTTTTACGTGACTTGAGAGTATCTATCCAAGATAAAACTATTGTAACCGTAGATCAATTAGATAACACTTTACCAAATTACGAGGCATTAAAGAACAGCACTCCACTCACACAGTTCTTTCAAGCAAAATTGAACTATGCTGTAAATATACCCTATTTGTTCAATGAAGAAGATCAGAATGATGATTTATATGTCAGGGGTCTTAACACATTAGTAAACACTATAGAATATAATTTCAAGATGCCTATTAATGGCATAATTAGTGTAACATGGGAAGATTTCATCAAAATAATCGATACGCTTGGCGGTATTGACCTTGAAATTACTGAGCAAATGCTTATTACAGATTATGACGAAGAACATGCATACGGTATCACACCAGTTATATTAAATCAAAATGCTTTATATGATAAAGATGACATCTTTTCTGAAGCGGGAATCCAGCATTTGAACGGTAATCAGGCTTTGGCATTTGTCCGCTTAAGATATCTTAGGAATGGTGCAAACTCAGATATCGAAAGAACAGAGAGGATCAGATATTTTATTACCGAATTACTCAAGCAGAAAAAATTTAAACTCTTTACATTCACAGATAGCAAAACCGTATCCACAGTTTCAGAGAATGTATACTCTTCGTTGTCCCAGGACGAACTTTACAATCTAATTGATATTATATGCTCCATTCCTACCCCTGAAAATTGTGGATCTCTTCCTCATGATTTCAACGAGAAAGTAATTATTAACGGAGCTGAGTATATTACAGTCGATGGCATTCGCCAAGATAAATTGTCAGAACAAGCAGAAGAAATCCTCTGCAATTGAAAGGAAATGGGAATATGATTTATGAAAATAAGATTCTGAAAAAAGCCGATGCAACAAATACACTTCTTTCATTTAACGATATTTGCAAAATGTTTGGACTCGAGATTATCGAGTCCAACACTCCATCCATTGATGATACTGTTAAGTGCAACGCAAAAGAAATTATACAACACTTTAATCAGTGTTCTGATATCCTTCTTTTTATCCAGAGTGCAATATCTCGATCTTGTTACGACTTGAAGTACTCTCTTCACCCACCCTATACTACCAGCAACTTAGATTGTGAGTATATACTGAAGAAACTTGTCAACACAAATTTAATTGAAGATTTTTACTACTCATCACTCTCAAAGTCTTATCGTATTGATATCAACTCCATATCAGACTATGATATTAACAACATTCTTTGCATTGGCTTATGTTCCCTTCTGAATGAGGTGGCTGCTACTGATATCATTTTTAATAGTTGTTTTAAATTAAGAGATGGAGAGTTTATTTATGCAGATGTAGCTTGCCAATTCAATAATAGAATACTTCTCTTCAACTTTGAAATCGCTTCAGGTCTTGAAAAAGATGTTGCATCCCATTCAGAGCAATTGAAGAAGCTATCAGATAGGATCTTTCAATCATACACTGTTGAAAGTAAAAACATCCATAAATATTTCGTTGTTACCACGCATTGTAAAACACTTCTTCCTTCGCACAAACGAATTATTTCTGTTAACGATTTGCTTGAATGGGTAAATAATCTTAAGATATAAACACAGCCCATAATGGTCATCATCAGCCATTATGGGCTATTCTCATAACTTAATTCTCATACTTACATAAGGCGAGTCGGTTTCAATAAAGCCAACTTTTCGATAAACATGTAGTCCGTCAGCACTTGCATCAAGATCTATTCTATCCATGTTATGGTCTTTGGCATATTCCACCATATTGGACATGAGTTTCGTAGCAATGCCCTTGTTCCTATAATTTGGCTCTGTATATACGCCCGTTACTTCACCAACTATTCCAGTTTTTAATACAGGGCTATAAGGTTTCTCTATAATAATCAGCAATGCACAACTTATGACACAATTTTTCTCTTTAGCTATAAAAGCTACACAATTCTTTCCCAGATGTTTATCAAAATATGCAGGAAGGTTTTCATTTAATCGCAGATTTTCTTCGTTTGTAATCCCATTGAAAGCCTCTTTCATGTACTCAATTCTTAGTCTTGTCAGTTCTTGAATATCTGTTCTTGCTGCTATTTTATATTCTATCATGTTAATTACTTCAATTTCTATTCCTATAACGCCATACCTTTCTTGTTCTTCATTTGAATAGTACGCATTCATGTGGTCAGAACTAGGCGTGTCGGAGGGAGTGTAGCCAAGTTTTTCTTTTGGAAGCGTTGCATATAATTCCTGAAACCTGTCAAAACGATGCAACGCCGTAACTCTGGTCTGTATTTTTTCTTTCGGATTATCAATAAGTGAAAACTCAATAAAGTCACCGACCTGTACCTTCTGTCGCTTTTCATCGTTTAGGCGCAGTTCTATGGTCTTGCTGCCGTTCTTAATCTTCTTGAATGGAGCTTCTCTTAATTTCATGTGGTGTAGCATAGTGTATCATCCTTTCACATCTTCGCAAGCTGCAATCTTACCCACGCAGTCTCCAGCACATCATAGATATACTGATTTGGCGAGCCTTCCTCAAAATACTTGCTATTGTCCCCACCGAGCATATCTACAGCAAAAGCACCAACTGCTCTTGAACGTGACTGCCCGGCATAGCAGTGTATCAAAAGTGTATCTACGAAACTTTTATACTGCTCTATGAACTCAATGGTTTGGTCAGCCATCTCATCGTTGAACAGAACAGCTCCGTCTACCTCTGATACGATATCATCGAATAGCAGTGTCAGCACGCCCTTGCAAAACTGATTCTCAGTAAACTGAAATCCGAATCCCTGTGTGTGACTATCTTGAATAGAGATGACAGCATAGGTGTCTGTCAACGCTCCCTGCTCCGCCGCTTCGTCAGCCATTCCAAACGGATAGTAATGCTCCATAACATAGCCAAATGCTCCGTGAACTGATTTTACAAGAACTCTTCTCAACACGATCACACTCCGTTTTCACTCCTCACCGATCACTTCTTCCTCAGCTAACTCATCATATTGCCACTGTGGAAGAAGAAAATCTGAATACTCAATATTAGCAGTGGATCGCTTCACTTCATCAAGAGGAATAGCCACGATATTATTATTCGTGTCAATTTCCGGTGTGATCTCTAACAGTTCCAAATAATGACGCACTCCCATTTCAACGCACAGGGCGTGTCCGAATTCTCCACCGTGGACATGAATGCCTTTCCACTTCCCATTGTAAACCTTCTCAGGGATATCAAAGCTATTTTCGCCCATTTTATCTTCAAACACGATTAACAGATTCCCTCTGATTCGATCATGACGGATGTTGAAATATAATGGGTTCCCCATTTTCTCCAGCAACTCGACAGAGAAAGTCACGATGCTGTGTCCATGGTTCAAGTAAATCTTTGTTGGATCGTATGGCATCTTTGGAGTATCAGAATGATCATGCCCCTTTTCCTTCGGTGGCTCCACGTTGTAGTAGTCGGTAAAGGGAATCCATTTGTCAGAAGGATTTCCGTCTTTATCCGCTGTCACAACCAGAAAATCCGAAAGATCTATGTATTCATTATTTCCATCCGAATCCTGCATATTATCTGCAACGAACACCTTCTCATCAATTCTGCCCATGTAGGAACTAATACCTTTCTTCAATTCCTCATCGAACATTTCCAGTCCTGTAATCAATTCCACCGGATTCAAGCCAAGCACCTTATGAATCATTATCTGAGAAGAAGCATCAGGATATCTTTGTCCCGATTCCCAAAGATGCACCGCCTGTGGTGTCACGCCCAGCTTTTCCGATAACTGTCCCAGTGTAAGGTTAAGAGCCTTTCTCTTCTTTGAAATCAGCCTTCCTGTTTTCTTAGGGTCCATTTTGGATCACATCCTGCATACAGTATAACCTAAAAATCTAGATTTGGCAATCAACTAAGTGTTGATGAGGGGGAGACTTTTGGTAATGGCACAAAAAAGAACAAATCCTCACACGCCGAGATGCCACTCTATGATAAGCATTATCTCCTCTGTACGATTCTCATCGATACCACGCACACCCTTGATATCTTTTTCCAACTCACTTAAGTCAATTGTAGGTGCATCTTCTTTAAGCCCGTCAGCGTATTGCATAAGAAACGTTTGCAGCTACTCGCGGGATATCTTCTTTATGGTGCGGTAAGTATCACGGTTTATGATTTTATCGGCCATCTTTTATCATATCCTGTTGGGATATTCAAGCTAATTACATTCTTATCCGTTCAACCTGATTTTTTGCGTGACAACCTTCTATCACGCATTTTGTTCCAGATAGAACGAAGAAGCTGTACTTCGTATTCGGTTAGCTTCAAGCCATCATAAAGCAGAATTCTATCTGTATATGCGAGTATTTTTTCGTATTGTCCATTTCGCTGCCAATCGTCTATTTTCTGTATATCGAGTTGGTCAGCACCAATCATCGGCACACGAATTCTTCGCATCTCTCCCGGCTCAAAGGTTAATACACCTCCACCATAGCTTCGTCCAAGGGTTTCGCTTAATGCCAGTGTATAGCTATTGAGGAATGCCGCCGCCACAGCGTACCCATTGACATCAGGGAGAAATCTTACTTTGTGAAGTGTATCAGTTACCAATGCTCCTATTGTGTTAATTATCATTTTTGGATAGAGGTTTGCTTGTCGAATTAGGAATGCATCCGCTGTCCATGATATAGGCACATGATACCACCGCTTACGAATTCGACATTTATAATTTTTATTATAACCTTGACTCTCACCCCATGCAATATAATTCTGTGCGCTTGCGCTGACTTCTTCCAACGGAAGATCACCTGGAGTAAAGAGCGAGACCTTTTTTCCGCTTTCACGAAGACCACTATAGTCTTCCTCTGTTAATACAATACCTTTTACTTGTTCTGATCGGCTTATAATAGGGGTGACATCCTGTTCAAGTCGGCGTTCAAGTACTCTGTTCCACGGTGAGAGAAAAAAATCATTCTCTCCGCTTACCAATCCCACATTAACTTCAAATAATTCTGTGGCTGTAGATATTCTATTGTCAGAGTTGAGTCTGTTTAAGAGTTCAAGTTCTTCGCCTGTTAAATAGTACTTGACCCATTTTTCGGTACTGTGATCAAGCAATTTGATTTCAGCCTTATCCAGAATTGAAATTCCTTGGTTAACAAGTTCATCAAGTCCATCCAATTCAAGAACGCAAATCCCTTTGCGGTCTGACTTTTTTTCTCCAAGCAATATGATTATCTCTTGCTGAATACCATCAAAAACTAATTTCTTAAAGGTGATAAGTGTGAGCTTTTCAAAGTGCGAACTAAGGTAATTGCGAGCTTCAGCTGCGTAGTCAACTTGAAATAGCTCTGCTGGAATTACCATACCTATTTTACCGTTTTCAGACAACGCTTCTGAAGAAAGAAGGAGAAATGGGAGCCAAATATTAGTAAGTCGGTTGGGGTGAAAATCATGTTTTTTCATCAGTTCAAATGCAATTGAACGATATTTCTCGTCAAAATTCTGGTATCTGATAAATGGTGGATTTCCTACAATAGCATCATATTTTCTTTTATCTTCTATAGACTGGCTATAATATGTGAAGAAATCATCATTAACTATCGGAAAACCGTACTGTTCTGCTTTTTTAGATTCCTCCGCTTCTAGTTCAACTCCAAGCACTTCTATTTCTGACACTGTGTGATTACTTGATACTTCTCTCTGAATTGATGCAAGAAAACTCCCGTCTCCACAGCTTGGCTCTAATATTGTATTGCAGAGCTTTTCTAATGCCCAATGTGTGATGAAGTCTGCAATAGGCCGTGGTGTATAATAGCCTCCTCTTAATTTGTCGTAACCATCAATCGCTTTCACTGGTTTCCTCCATCTTCAATCCTGTAACGCCATACAATGTGTTAATCATTTCTGTAAGTTCTCTAAAAGTTGCATCGGCAAGCCTGCGATAATTGTCTTTTGAAGCAGTGTTTTTCGCATCATTTTGCTTTTTCTTCAACTTTTCTATTATGTGAACTTGTGCCACAATAGAATCGTGAGCTTTTGATTCTTCTAAGTTTGAAAAATCGATTCTATATATTGGCAATTTCGCTATAAATTGTTTGCCATGAGAATAATAGCCACCACGAAAAATACTTGCACCTTTCTTGACAAGAAGTTCCATTAACCAGTGATTCAGTATAGCTTGAATGTAGAAAATGGACTCTTGTGTCGTTTTTTTCATCTCTATGCCATAGAAAGGTCCATTACCTCCGCCAGTGAACACAACAAGTTCGCTGTCATAAACATAGTTAGAATCAAGTGAAAGAACAGGCCAAATTAAATGTTCTCCACTTATAAAGCGTTTTAGACTTTGGCTCCGACCATATGCATACCATGTGTCCTCTGTACGCTTAGGCATATTTCGTGTATCCAACTCATTGCGATATGCAGACAGATAAGCATAGACCTCCGGATATTCTTTCTTCATTGTGGTGTGGTCAATCAGTTGAGCTTTTCCGTTTGAATTGGTGTATGGAAAAATGATGTAGCTATTAGCACTTATAGGTTCAAACCTACGAAGTTTTGCATCGTATATACTTTTCCGTAGAATTCCTTTTTCAGCTTTTCGTGTATTGCCAGTCTTATCAGTAAAGTATACATACCTATCATCTTCATTTGTAGCATAGATGATATAGATTTTATCAGCACTGGTTTGAACACCAACAAAAATATCTGACATTTCTTCAAGAGACGAACATTTTGATTTGATTAAATCGAGACACTCTGTTATTTCTTTTGGAATAAAAGTCCACGGTGCCATTGTAAGAAGACTCTGATTGTACTCATCGAAATTAGGGTGATGTTCACAAAGAAACTTACTCCAGTCGTTAATAAATGCAATTTCAAATGTCTCATGTTTTTCTTTTGATAACAAGAGGACGCAGGTATAAGTACTTCTATCCTTAAATACCTGATGCGCCCCAAAATGTATTATTTTACAAACCGCATTATTCGAGGACAGATACTCTCTCAATGATTCGCCAGAGGATATTGTCATAAATTTGTGTGGGACAATGTATCCGAGAACACCATCAGGGTTTAATAAAGACCATGCTCTCTCAATGAAAAGATAATACTTGTCCAGAAGATCAGTTGATGCAGTCACAAAGCCAGAATGTTCGCTCTTGTAGAAAGCATATTCTTTTGGAGAATAATGCACCATATTTTGTACACGGATATATGGCGGATTGCCTATAATGGCGTCAAACCTGCTATTGTTGAATTCAGCCTTCCAGTCAAACATACGAATTTTATCGAGTAGAGATTCGTCATCCCAAATGTAAGGTGCGAACTTAGCAAAAGCCATATTTACGAGACTGTTTCCATTTTTAATATTATCTTCCAAACGAGGTAAAATTTTGCTGGATGAGCCATGAGTACTTGCACTCATTTCTTCGTTGGTTGTGTATTCAAGCAGCTTAAGAAATAAGCTGAACTTGGATACCTCGACTGCAAGGGGATCTATGTCTACTCCCCAAATATTCTGTGTAAGAATAGTACGTCGTTCTTGGAATGAGAGCCGATAGTCAGCGGAACCGGAAATCTGATAAATAATTCCTTCTTTTACCGCATCTTCCTTGTCATGGCTCAGATGCCATTCAATGTGATAGTTTATCAGATACTCGAATGCAGATAAGAGAAAATTTCCTGAACCGCAGCAAATGTCTGCAATTCTGATTCTTTTAATATCAGAATACTCTTTCTTATTTAACAGCGTAGAGAGTGTCTGCTCAACGATGATGTCTGTAATATTTTTAGGAGTATTTACAGCCCCCTGTGAATCAACTGCTTCGGGCTTTTTGACTACAGATACCTTTCCGCTCGCATCAAGCTGCAACTGTTCTTCAAGAAACAGCTCGTATATCGAGCCAATAATATATGGATCTACCACGCTGAATTCATATGAGCTGTTAGGATAGTAGAAATCCTTAAAAATATCTACGAGAACCTCATCGGATGGCTGATGTCTATCTTCCTCAAGCATTTCAAATAATCCAGAATCATATTTTTTGTCTGCGGCCAAGAAGAGTTGCTTTAACTCCTCATAGGTATGTACAGCTTTCAATGTTTCATAGTTTTCAAAGCTGCGATCCTCGCAAATACGAAGAAAGATAATTCTATTCAGAATCCTCTGAACCCCGATATTCAATGTTTCAGTGGAAATATCTGGATTTCTTTGTGCAATACTTTCGCCCAGTGTTAGTCTCCACTGCTTTATTTGCTGTAAGAAATAAAAATCAAATGGTTCATGGCACAAAGAGGTACGGATATTGCTGAATACTTCATTAAAACGTCCGGATTGTACTGCTTCTTTCGAGAGCAGTCCATATATTTCCTCAAACTTATCTACATACTCTGTGTAGTTATAATGTGCGACGACCGCTGTACTTAGTTTATCACTCTCAATAGGGCGTATGGTACAATCATAGATACACAAGTCCGTAAAATTTGTGAGGACAGAAACTTTGAGATTGCCACTCCACCCATATCTTCTCAATTGAAATGCGGGAGCATTATCTGTTGTTATGTCTACAGCAGGCTTTTTTGTCTCTAAATAAAAAAGAAGCTCAGTTCCGATTTTAAATGAATAATCTGGTTTCTTACCTTTCTTTTTTCCATCCTCTTCAACAAGAACTTTTGCCTCATGCGTCACTTCGCGAAGATGTTGTGGAAGTCCAGCTTCATTATCAATATCCCAACCAAGAGCCTTGAAAAACGGATTAACAAAATCTACTCTTACTTCAGTTTCGTTGTATGTGGTTCGCTTATATTCTTTTATCTTAGCAGAAAATTGCTTAACTTTTTCTGCAACAAGTTCCTTTGCATAGTCAATCGGCATCTGATAGCCTCCTTTGTGCATACTTATACATTATTTATTATACCACAAGCCGCTCAGACTTTCAAGTTTGAGCTTTGAGATTCCTAAAATCAACTAAGAACGGGATTGAAAGATATCACCCAGCCCTTACCCCGTCTTCTCCACAACCATCTCCGTCAAAGCCTTCTCGCTCATCTCCCGTGAATTCCCATCCGGGCGAATCCATCTCTTGACAGTCTCTCTCCCAAGTATCAGCGGCATCCGATCGTGTAGCCTGCTCACAGATTCGCTCGGTGTCCTTGTGAGGACGGAGAACACGGGTACTTGCAGCCCTCTATGCTCTTCAAAGCGGTATAACCCCGCTAGATAGGCGTTATTTCTGCCTTTTGGCTGAATCACCAGTTTTCTTGCGTTTGCCATTGGACGAGCTGAAATGCTCCCACTCATAACACCATGAAGCCGGAACAACGAGTCCTTCCACTGTTAGATTTCTGATTGGGGAGTTATCATCTTCTTCACACACCAAGATGTTTTCAATGATCCGCATAATCTCTTCTGTTCTTTTCTCGCCGATGCCTTTGATTGATTTGATTTCCTGCTCCAATGCACTTAAATCGATATATTCATCTTATCTGGAAACTGGAAATTAAATGTTTTTGTTTCAGTTTTACTGATTAGCGGATAAACAGTTCCGGCATATTATTGTGAACAATCGCAGCCTCTTCTCTTACGCTGATACGAGAGCAATTCAACAAACAAATGCGTACTTTCAATTCACAGTTTCGCTTTGCAAGGTAAATATCCCTATTTGTATAAATATAAGAAGCTGTCTCAAAAGAAAATCCGTCTTTTTGCAGTTGAATTCGATATCTGTTCCGAGTTCCATATTCAATAAATTCATACCAGTCATTAGAAAATGACTCAACACCAAACTGCCTTTTTATCTCATCTGAAAAACGCTTGAAGTAGTTTTTTAGCTTAAAATCAATGATCCTGTTATAATCACTGAAGCATTTTTCAATAATTTTATTATTGTGTTCTACAGAACCGTCGTAAATAGGACGATTATCTTTACTAATGTACAGCCTTTGCCTCTTATCACGATGATATGAAATAGATTGCTCTATAATATATTTTATGCCTCCGCCACTCAGCCATTGCAGCAACAATCTTGCATAATATTTCAATGAATTTCCATTCCCAAGATCGCTCTTTTCGTAATTTTCCCAATCGAAAATCTCATGCATACGATTCAGAAAGTTCAATACATCGCTATATTCAATATGATATGTATCTTCGTCCTCTCCCGGATATTGCTTGATTTGAGGATATCGCAGACCATTCTTTATTGCTTCATTCAGCCTGTCTATCTGATCAAGAGAAACATTGATGTCATCATCGGGTTCGTTATCACGGGAAGCAAAGATTTCTCTGATCGCCTTGATTTTTTCGGGAAGGAGAAACGATTCAAATTCCTGACAAACCATACTTAACCTGCCACTCATAATATCTCGCAGCAGAATGCCTGCTGTTTTACGCATAAATGCAAAATCATTTTCAGTCTGTTCTGCAAGAGGCATCAGCTTTGTAGTTCCCGAAGTGAGAGATTCCACAATATATTGCTTTGCTTCGTCACTTAAATCAGAAACAGAAAGAGTCTGCTTTTTGATACCGCTTTGCAGCAGTTCAACATAGCTCTGAGGAGAAATCTCCTCATCTTTCATACAAATCAGAAATACATTTCCGTAAAGACTGTACTGAAGTCTGCCGACACGTCCTGTCAGATTGCGGAATTCCACATCGGACAGCGGATTATAACCATTTCTGTAATCAGTAATAAACAGATTATCGGCAGGCATATTTACGCCTTCAAGCAAGGTACTTGTACAGAAAATCACGTTGATACCGCCATCTTTCTTTCGGAACAGTTCCTCAATGCGAATACGGATATTCGGCGGAATATACCCAACATGAAATGCTACGCCTCGCTCCACGGTATATGCAAGATAATAATCGGGATGGACTTGTTCCCTGATTTCCTGTGCAAGTTCAATCAATTCTGCATCATTTACAGGTCTTAATAATTTCGAATATCTCACCGCCGAGGATACAACAGCAGATTTAAAATTGCAGTAAACAAGATTCCGCTTGCCTGCACCGAATTGATCCACAATCATGCTGAGTGACATTTCGGGGAATTTTCCTACTGTTTTTAATTGTGCAGACATTGGATTATAATAGCCGTATGTGCCGCTGTTCATATCAATCAGAAACTTTTCCTGACTAACCGGAGTGAACACGGACGACAGACTTTTCGCTTCAATATTTGCAGCAGCTACGCCCAGGTAGACTTCCGGATTCGGAATATGCGGCGATGCGAAAATAATATGCGGCTGAGTTTTGTTCTGCATCAGCATATTTACGATCTGGTAATAATAAGCGCTTCTTCCGTCTTTTTTAGAGATATTCTGTGCCTCGTCAATAAAAACATAATGTACTGGAATATCGGGATATTCAATCAGCTGATACATCATTCTTTCCGGTGTCATCACAAAAATATATCTGTGCTTATTTTTATCCTTCACAATAGAATTGCCGGAAGAAGTAACGATTCTATAATCATTCTCACGAAGTATGCCCGACATATCTTCTGCCAATGCTCTGAAAATTTCATTTATCAACGCTCTGGTCGGAACGATGACTGCAAAATTGCAGTTGTCGTTCTTTTTTATCTTATCACGGATAAATGTACGCATTACAAATGACTTTCCCATTGATGTGGGACCGGAATAGCTGAAAAATACTTCTTCATTCATGTAGTCATAAACATACTTCTGGGAACGTAAAAAGTACTTGTCCTGTTCAAAGGGAATCTGCAGCAGCGATTTTTCGTATTCGTTTGTTATCCGTTCGAGAATGGACGGTTCATAATAATCCGGCGCTGCATGGCTTAATCCGAGATAATTGTTCAATTGGCTAAGTACTGCGCCGACCGTATCCTTTACAAGTAAATTATCCGGTTCAAGTATACACAGCAGCGTAACGATTTCCTGTGCAAGAGAATGATGCATTTCCGAATTATCAACATTAACAGATTTTGACAGCAGATCCGCAAAGCGAAGCAGATCGTTCAAGTCAAGCTCTTTTTTATCAGAGGACGAATGAAATATATGACGACAATAGTTGAAAAGAAGTGCATCATACAATTCATTCAGGTATTCATTTCTTTCGATGCCATTAAAAATTGCATATCCAAGTGTGTTTTTCTTATTCATTTTTCTGCTCCTATCAATTCATCAGTTCTTCCATTATTGCTTTTTTGTCCTGCTCTGCATGATTCATGGGCAGAAAATATAAATAATAGGAGTGGGCTTCAAGACCCATATCGTGTGCTTTACGGGATATGTACGGGACAACCTCTTCAATATCCCGTTTCATCTTTTTCTGAACTTCTGTAAAAAATTCGTCATTATTGTTATTGATGACACCGACAGAGTAACCAACAAAAATACCAAAAGCCATAGGGATTTTAGGCTTTCCCTTTTGCGGAATCAAAATAGTTTTCAGTAATTCTGTTGTCGATTTATCAAAAGTATTATTGCAAAGTGCAATATCGACAGTGTCACGCTCGTCCTTGTTTCCGCTTTTTATTTGAAGCAGCATTTCAAACACCTCATCCAATGCAGCATAAATGCTGTCATGAATACTTGATGTTCCAAATATCAATTGATATTTTATTTGCTTGCTATCGACATATCTTAATAAGTGAATACTATCACTTTTGCTTTGCTTACCACGAATTTCAACTTTACTGAGTATTTTGGGCGCATTCAGAACTTCTTCCAGAAAAGAGTAAATCAGCATATCGCCCAGTTCGTTGCCGGAGTCCTTATCGACAGCGTCTCCATTCTTATTCATCACCTAAAA
>JAIDNR010000376.1:11390-14377 GCA_029063695.1 Ruminococcus sp. | reverse complement strand
CGAGATCTACACCTATTAAGTTGTAGGCAGCGTCAGATGTGTAGAATAGACAGGAGTATATTTCGCATCTCATATTGACGGTCACAGAATTTTCATGGGTCCCGAAGAGAGTATGCAGATACAATCTAATCTCGGTTCGACTATTGCAATGGCATTTGATGAATGTGTGGAAAACCCGTCAACTCATGAATACGCAGAAAAGTCCATTGAACGCACTCTCCGTTGGCTTTACCGCTGTAAAGACGAAATGGAACGCCTTAACAGTCTGCATGATACCATAAACAAGAAACAAATGCTTTTCGGTATAAATCAGGGTTCAACTTACGATGATTTGCGTATAAGGCACATGGAAGAAATTGCAAAGCTTGACCTTGACGGCTATGCCATAGGCGGACTTGCCGTAGGTGAATCAACGGAAGAAATGTACAGGATTATTGATGTTGTTGAGCCGTATATGCCCGAAAACAAGCCACGTTATCTTATGGGAGTAGGTACGCCGTCAAATATTATCGAAGCCGTTGCCCGTGGAATAGATATGTTCGACTGCGTTATGCCGAGCAGAAATGCACGTCACGCTACTGTATTCACATGGAGCGGTATAATGCACTTGGGAAACAAATGCTATGAAACAGACCCACGTCCCGTTGATGAGCAGTGCGACTGTCCGACGTGTAGAAATTTCAGCCGTGCGTATATCCGTCACTTATTCAAGGCAAACGAACAGTTGGCAGGCAGACTTGCGGTTCAGCATAACTTATATTTCTACAATACACTTGCTGAAAAAATCCGTGACGCTATTGATGAGGACAAGTTTGAGCAGTTCCGTCAGAAATATTCAACATTGCTTGCAATAAGAATATGAGGTGCTATTATGATTGTTATTTTTGATTTGGACGGAACTCTGGTAAATTCCATACAGGATTTAGCAAATGCCGTAAATTATGGTCTGAAACAGCTTGGCTATCCTAAACACCCAACAGAAAGTTATAAACAAATGGTTGGAAACGGTGCTAAAAAACTTTGTTATCGTGCCTTACCTGATGATAAAAAAGAAGATGCAGAAAAACTGTATACGATTTTCAAGGAATACTATAGCTGGCATTATCTTGATAATACAAAACTTTACAAAGGCATAAAAAAATTAATACACGATATTTTCGTATACGGCAGACCTGTTGCAGTTGCGACAAATAAACCACAGGATGTTGCAAGAAAAATAGTCGAAACACTTATTCCGAATATATACAGCGACTACATTACAGTTCTCGGAAACTGTGATGAACGTCCGAAAAAGCCTAACCCTGCTATAATATATGAGATAACAGCAAAATATCCTGACTTTGACGATTCTGTTGTAATGATTGGCGACAGCAATGTGGATATTCAGACGGCGAAGAATGCAGGTATACACTCAATCGGCTGTACATGGGGATTCCGAAGCCGTGAGGAACTTGAAAAAGAAGGTGCAGAATATATTGTTGATTCGCCTGAGCAGATTATGAATATAATATACGATTTGGAGTTTCCGCAATGATGTATCTTACAAAAGAAGAACTCGTCAAAAATATTGCTGAACAGACTGAGCGTGCATTCGTCGTAATCGAACATACGGATTTCAATTCAGATAAATTGAATCCAAATACCGTGATTATTCCGTTTCTCAGCAATATATTTGATTCTGCACTTATTGTCACTGCTCTTGAGGACGATGCAAACAGTGAGAACGACTGCCACAGAAATGCACTGAATCTTTTAATATGTTCGCTTAAAGTAAAAAATACAACTAAAAACTTTATCAGAAAAATTCAGGAACTCCGCAAAAAATATACTATCGACGTAAAACATATTCCGTTTGATTCTGATGAATGCCTTGATTTTCTCAATGCATACGACTGCTTTATGTTTGAATTTATCAGAAACAGTAAAACAGTTCAGGAAATGAACAGCATGAAATTTTCAAGTTTCAGAAATATGGTTGAAAAATTACTTAAAAAGAATACGACGGCAGAATCGAATGATATTCCTAAAGATGAACTTTTAAAACAGATTATGCGGAATAATGCACTTCTGGAAGAAATACTCGCCGAAAACAAAAGAATAAACAATAGGCTTGATGATATAATAAAATTAATTGACAATGGAGGCAAATTGTAATGGGAAAGAAAAAATCCGAAAAAAACAGCAGTGAAAAGCCATTGGAACTATATACAAACGAACAGGTAAAGATTGTTGAGGAACATATTGAAAAGTATTTCGGTGAAATCAAGAATGTTTTCAGTGAGAAAAATTCCGAATATATCAAGCTGAATATCAATGTTATACCGCCAAGCAGAAAAAATCCTTATTACACACTTGTTACCTCAGGATTAGGAGCTCGTCTCATGAAAGTTCCATCTGAACTGAAAGACAAGCATCTTGAGCGTGCTGAACTCGTTATATGTCTTCCGCCTGACTGGGATTTGGACAGTGAGAAACTTGAATATTACTGGCCTTTGAAACTTCTCAGTCTTTTATCAAGACTTCCCATTGAAGAAGATTCATGGCTCGGCTGGGGTCACACTATTGATTACGGCACAGATTTTGCAGATAATACAGATTTCTGCGGTGCTATGATAATTTACTCAATGTTTGGAAAAGAATCTGTGGAATGTAATCTGTTAGACAATGAAAAAATATGGTTCTATCAGGTTCTTCCTCTTTACAGAAATGAAATGAATTTCAAACGTAAATACGGTGCTTCTGCACTTATCAGAAAATTCACAGATAAACAGCTTACAGTTGCCGATATTGAACGTCCTTGTTTAGTACCCGAAAATTTCATGGAACTGATTGATTCCGTTGAAGACCATTCAAGAAAAGTCAAAGAAAAAAATCTTGATATTCTTGAAATAAACGGTGCAAATCATATCTCTGCATTTCTCCACTGGTTTCTTGAACATGATATGCTGAATGATGATTTCCTTGAATTTTTTGAAGAAGATATTGAA
>JAIDNR010000376.1:0-11290 GCA_029063695.1 Ruminococcus sp. | reverse complement strand
ATGAATTTTCAGATGAGGCTTATCTCTTTGTCCCATTTGACAATGACTATATTTCTGCTATGCATAAGTATATTGACTGCATTTCTCCACTGGTTTCTTGAACATGATATGCTGAATGATGATTTCCTTGAATTTTTTGAAGAAGATATTGAACTGATAAAGTCGGAAAAATACGATATAAGAAAGTTTTTAATCAATTCCCTTGGCGGTGAACTTACTACAGATATACTCAAGGACGAAGGACGGGATTTCGCCCACTTCTACTACAGTTTTTACTGCGAACCACCCAGCTATCCCAATGATGTGGACAAAATGGCTGAGGAATATTTCGGTACAGAAAGATATAAATCCGATGAATTTTCAGATGAGGCTTATCTCTTTGTCCCATTTGACAATGACTATATTTCTGCTATGCATAAGTATATTGACCATGCCTACTCCGATTTCTGCTACTTTAAGGAACATAAAAAACTACCCGATGAGGAAACCGACGACGAAGATAATTATATTCTTGACTGCTATGAATGTCACGCAAAACCAATCGATGAAAAAGGACTGAAAATCAGTAAAATCAATGCCGTAAACCACATAGTCGCATTCCTGAAATGGTGCATTGAACACGAACTTATGTGCGAGGACTTTATGGGCTTCTACTCGGAATTTCAAGAGGATATCGAAAGCGGAAAACTTGATATGAGAGAATTTTTCACAGATAATCTCGATGGTGAACTCAATGCGAATATGTTCAACGAAAAAGGTCAGCTTTTCTGTTATTACTACTATGACTTTACAGCAGAAAGCGATGAGCCATGCTATCCCGAAGACGTTGACAGAATGGCTCTTGATTACTTTGGTGAAGATAAATACAACAGCGACGAATTTCAGGACGAAGCATATCTTTTTGTACCGTTTGATGATGATTACTTCACCGCTATAAACAGATACATCGAAAAGAACTTTGAAGAATTTCTTGAAACTGAAAAAAAGAGTATTATTGATGCCGTCTGCGACCATTCATGGAAGATTGAGGATAAAAATCTTGATATTCCTGAAAAAAACTGTGCAACTCATATGGCTGTATTCCTGAAATGGTGCATCAAACATAATCTCATGAACGACAATTTCGTGAAGTTCTATGCGGATTACCGTGAAAAAATTGAGGACAACAGTCTTGATATGCGCGATTTTATAATTACAAATCTCAAAGGTGAAATGAATACGATTTTTTTCAATGCAGAGGGACGTGCTTTCTGCGAATACTACTACAATGCCATTAAAGAAAGCGAACCATGCTATTATGAAGATGTTGACAAGGCTGTGCTTGATTATTTCGGCGAAGATAAATTCCATTCCGAAAAATACCAGAATGAAGCATATCTTTTTGTGCCTTTCAACAAAACCTTTTTTAAAACCTTAAGCAGATATATCAATAAAGCTTACAGGAATTTCAAAAAACTTTTCAAATAAAATCTCAGTACCGAAATTTCACTATTGACAAAACCATAATTTTGTTGTACAATATAGTATATATAATTCTAACTATAACATGAAAAGGCGGTATACAGACAAATGGGTTTATTTAAAAATATTTTCGGTGCAAATGCTTATTCAAACAGAGAACTCAAACGTATTGAACCAATCAAAAATAAAGTTCTTGAACTTGAAGAAGAATACGGAAAGCTTACAGACGCTGAATTAAAGGCAAAAACTCCTGAATTTAAGGACAGGCTCGAAGCCGGTGAAACTCTTGATGATATTCTGCCGGAAGCTCTTGCAACAGTCCGTGAAGGTGCATGGCGTGTTCTTGAGAAAAAGCCCTATCCTGTTCAGATTATCGGTGCAATCGTCCTTCATCAAGGTCGTATTGCCGAAATGAAAACCGGTGAAGGTAAAACACTTGTTGCCTGTGTAGCTTCCTATCTAAATGCACTTTCAGGAAAAGGTGTTCATGTTGTAACAGTAAATGACTATCTAGCTAAAACTCAGGCTGAGGAAATGGGAAAAGTTCTTCGCTGGCTTGGTCTTACAGTCGGCTGTATTCTTCACGGTCTCAATAATGACCAGCGTCGTGCAGCCTATAGATGCGATGTAACATATGCTACAAACAACGAACTTGGATTTGACTATCTCCGTGACAACATGGTAACTCACAAAGAGGAACGTGTACAGCGTGAACCTAATTTCGCTATTGTCGATGAGGTTGACTCTATTCTTATCGATGAAGCCCGTACTCCGCTTATCATCTCCGGAAAGGGCGATAAGTCCACAGAACTCTATTCCATTGCTGACCGTTTTGCAAAAACTCTCACTTCAACAACAGTTGTTGAAATTGATGATAAAGAAGATCAGGATTCTATCAGCGATACTGCTGATTATATCATTGATGAAAAAGCAAAGACCGCTACAATTACACAGCGAGGTGTAAAAAAAGCCGAACAGGCATTCCGTGTTGAAAATCTCATGGACCCTGAAAATATGACTTTACTTCACCATATCAATCAAGCTATAAAGGCTAATGGCATAATGAGAAATGAGATTGACTATGTTGTGCAGGAAGGTGAAATTGTAATCGTTGACGAATTTACAGGTCGTCTCATGCTCGGACGCCGATTCAATGACGGACTTCATCAGGCTATCGAGGCTAAAGAAGGTGTAAAAATCAAGAGCGAGTCAAAAACCCTTGCTACAATCACATTCCAGAATTTCTTCCGTCTCTATAATAAGCTTTCGGGTATGACTGGTACTGCCATGACAGAAGAGGACGAGTTCAAGGAAATCTATAAGCTTGATGTTATTGCAATTCCTACAAATAAACCCGTTATCCGTATTGACCACAATGACCAAGTATATACTTCCGAAAAAGGCAAATATGCTGCTATTATTGAAAAAATTATCGAATGCAACAAAAAAGGTCAGCCTATTCTTGTAGGTACTGTTTCAATCGAAAAATCAGAACTTCTTTCCGCAATGCTCAAAAGAAAAGGTGTAAAGCATGAGGTACTCAATGCAAAGCACCATGCAAAAGAAGCTGAAATCGTTGCACAGGCAGGAAAATATGGTGCAGTTACAATTGCTACAAATATGGCAGGTCGTGGTACTGACATCATGCTTGGCGGTAATGCTGAATTTCTTGCACGTGCCGCATTGAGAAAACGTGAAATTCCCGAAGAAATAATCTCTGAGGCTATCGGCTTTGCAGACACTGAAAATCAGGAAATTCTTGAAGCAAGAAAACTTTATCAGGAATTTTACAATAAATACAATGCTGAGGTAAAAGAAAAAGCCATACAGGTGCGTGAAGTCGGCGGTCTCTATATTCTTGGTACAGAACGTCATGAATCACGTCGTATAGACAATCAGCTCCGTGGACGTTCAGGACGACAAGGCGACGAGGGTGAAAGCTGTTTCTTCCTTTCTGTTGAGGACGACCTTATGCGTATATTTGCAGGCGACCGACTTGAAAATATGATGAAGATGCTTAATGTTGAGGAAACTATGCCTATTGAAAGCAAGTCACTTTCACGCATTATCGAATCTTCACAGAAAAAGGTCGAGGGACGTAATTTCAGTATCAGAAAGAACGTTCTTAGCTACGATGATGTTATGAATACTCAGCGTGAAATCATCTATAAACAGCGTTCACAGGTTCTTGACGGCGAGGATTTACATAAGGATATTCTCAAGATGATGGAAGAACTTATTACGGCTACAGTAAACACATATCTTGCCGATGAAGATGAACGTGACGACTGGAATATAATCGGTCTTAAAGAATATTTCCTCGGCTGGCTTATCACAGAAGAGGACCTCGACTTTGATGAAGATGAACTCAAAACAGTTACCCGTGAGGAGATTATCAATGCACTTAATGAAAAGTGTGGTGAAATATATCAGGCTAAAGAAGATGAATATGGCAGTGAGATTATCCGTGAGCTTGAACGTGTAATTCTCCTTAAAACTGTTGACACAAAGTGGATGGCTCATATCGATGATATGGAAGAACTCAAAAAGGGTATCGGTCTCCGTTCATACGGTCAGAAGAATCCCGTTATCGAATACAGATATGAAGGATTTGAAATGTTCGATGCTATGGTTGAGTCAATCCGTGAAGATACAGTCCGTGCATTGCTTACAGTAAAACTCCGACAGAATCAGGCACCGCAGAGAGAACAGGTCGCAAAACCCGACGCACCTAATGCAGGAGCAGGCGACGGAAGTTTCACAGAACAGGCAAAATCAAGTAATATCGGCGATAATGACCCTTGTCCTTGCGGAAGCGGTAAAAAGTACAAGAAGTGCTGTAAAATCAAGGAAAACAATTAATCCGACTAAATGGGCGACTGCAATAAGGTCGCCCTTTAGACGTAATAAGGTGTAAATATGAAAAAAATTCCTCTTATTCTATTATGTGCTATAATTATGGCAGGCTGTGCGGAAAAGACCGATAATTCAGGTTCTGAGATTATTGAAATTCCTGAAATAACAACAGAAACAGAAGTTACATCAACCAATCCGCCGAAAATTGCATCACGAAAAGAATTTATCGTCACTGAAAACGGTATTCAGGTTATATGCCAAGGCGAAATCCTGCAGGTTCTCGAAGATACAAATATCTTTGAAGCGGCAGGACAGATAAGCAATACGAATGTTTATCCCGAAGACTTCCTCATAAAAAGAGATTTTGACGGCGACGGCTGTATGGATTTATTTGTACCGTATATCCTTACCGACGAACCCACGGAAAAAGGTGTGTACTATCACCGCAATCCTGATACGGCGGAACTTGAAAAATGGGACGCATTCAATGAAATAGGCGTGTACCTTACATCTGCCAATACAATTGCCGATACTATTTTAAGGAGACCGCAATTTCGAAGAATTGCCAGTGATAAACTTAAATATTTTATCTGTAATTCTGATAAAAGCGAAGATATTTATTACAGTTATGACAAAATCAAAGATATTCTTGAATATGCAGGCAAAGAACTTACATATACAGGTAGTGACGGCGAAGAATATACTGATACTTTTCTGAAATCATATATTACAGGTGAGGAACAGCTCGTATTCCGGAAAAAAGGTACAGAAGAAATATTTGTTCACCCAAGTCAGTGCTATATTCATACAGAAGAAAATAAAATTTCTGTTATATGGCATATATGCAGTGAGGGATATGATACAATACAGACTTTTGAGTGTAATTACAAGGCACACAAAGACCCGATAGGTCACTGCACACCGCCTGAAAATACTGCTGTATTCAAGGATATGGACGGCGACGGATATGATGATATTGTTATAGATGAAGGCGAATTTGCAGGAGACTACTTTAGATTTAATCCTGAGACATTCAGATTTGATGAAAGAACAGAAGTCCCGACAGATGAAAATGATATTTCGACAGATAATCTTGATGTTGTACATAGTGATATGAATTTTCATGGACTTTCAGAACCGCCGTATTTTATCCGTCACCTTGAAAATGAAGATATTTACTATAAATCTTACAATGATAATCTGAATTATATGGGTAAAATAATCAAGTATACAGGTGATGACGGTCTAAATTATACTGATACTTATTTCCAGTTCAAAAATAAAGGCGAACAGCTTATCTGCCGAAAACAGATTACAGGCGATACTGAAAAGGAAATTTTTGTTCACCCGTATCAATGCTATATCCCTGTTGATAAAAACGGCGTTTTAGGTATAAACGGTGTTTTTGGTGTATATTTCAGAGAAAACGGTGAACTTATTCAGGCTATTGAAACCGATTACAGCTTGTATAAAGACCCTGTAAGTTATTCTGCTCCGCCTGTCCCCTGTGTCGTATTCAAAGATATTGACAATGACGGCTATGATGACATTTATATAGAAGAGGGTGAAAATGCAGGGAAATACTTCCGCTTTAATCCCGAGACATTCAGATTTGATGAGGTGTAATTTATGAAAAAAACAGCACTTATTTTAACTTTATGTATAATTGCTTCACTTGTAAGCTGTGGAAAAGCTGATACTGTTGAGGAGACCAAACCGCTGGACATACAGAAATCAACAGTAAACACAACCAAGGAAAGTCAGGAATATGAAAGTCCTTTCAAGAACAATTCTTCTGAAGATTCAAAACCGCAGACTACAACCGAAATTTCAGATATTACCGCCGACGGCAGTATGACAATTCCTGCTGTCACAACAAGAACGGGTGCGGCAGTTCTTGTAAGACGTTCAACTGTTGCTGCTCCGAATATTCCACCAAGTCGTGGAACTGTTGTGATTCCATATGCATCGAATATTGTGAGAGCCACTAAAACCACAGTAGCAAAAACTACTGCCACAAAACCAAAAAATACAAGTGTTACACAGACAGCAGCGAAAACTTCAACAGTTACAACAGTTGTTACAACCACAACAGCTCCGTCCGATGTTACAAACGGCGATATTATTTGCAGAGTACATGAAAACGGCGTTGAGATAATCAGGGACGGAAAAGTTGTTCAGCTTATTGAAGTTGATACAGAATCCATGCTTTCATTCTATGCAGGCGGTGTATATGACCCATCTACGCTTATAACAATAAATGATTATGATTTCGACGGCTATGATGATTTATATATTCCGCAGATGATAGGCACACTGAACACAGATGGAATATATATGCATTACAATCCTGAAAGCAAGTGTTTTGAAACATGGGAAGAACTTGCCGATATAAAGAATTATATCTGGATTGATGACGATAAAAAACTTCACACAACGGTAAGAGACAGTGCCGTTGACCATGAATCATGGACTTATATCTGGAATGAGGATAAACAACTGAATCTTATTGGAAGTTCATTGCAGTATGCGGTTGATGAAGATGTATTCATTGATTATTTTGAATATCCCGACGGAGAAAAAACTCTTATAAGGCGTGAACAAATTATTCTTGATGATGAAAATAATATTATTGATACAATAGAAGTTCCTCTTAATGAAGAACCCACTGAAAATCCGACTGAGGGGACGACTGAATAATGGAATACAGTGTTTTTGCAAAATATTACGACAGTCTCACGGCAAATATCGATTACAGGAAGCGTGCGGAATATTTTCATGAAATTATACAGAAATTCAGGCGTACCAACGGAAATATACTTCTTGACCTTGCCTGCGGTACAGGAAGTATATCCGAAGAAATGGCACGTCTCGGCTATGACGTAATCGGAGTTGACTATTCGGATGAAATGCTCGGTATCGCTCTTGAAAAAAAATTTGACAATAACTCAAATATACAATATCTTTGTCAGGATATGCGTAAACTCGATATGTTCGGTTCAATGGACGTTACTGTATGTGCATTGGACAGCATAAATCACCTTGCAAGTCTCGGCGACGTAAAAAAAGTATTCCAAAATGTCGCACTTTTCTCTGAACCCGACGGACTTTTCATATTCGATGTCAACACACTTTACAAGCACAGGAAAATTCTTGCCAATAATACTTTTACGTATGAGACTGATAATGTCTACTGCATATGGGAAAATACTCTTTTGCCTGAGACCGATGAAGTAAAAATGAATCTTGTGTTTTTTGAAAGAGAAGAAAACGGTCTTTATTCAAGAACTTCCGAAAGCTTTTCCGAAAAGGCTTACAGTGAAACAGAACTTGAAAATTTGCTGACTGAAACAGGATTTGAAATAATAGGCAAATACGGCGATGATACTTTTTTACCGCCTTCACACGACTGTCAGCGTATTGTATATGCTGTCCGCTGTGTAAACAGTGGACAGATTATCTGAAAGGAGAAAAATAATGGGAAATTTATACAGAGCCATATCAGCGGACGGTTCAGCATTCTGTGCTGTACTTGATGCAAAAGATATAGTTTCAGAAATAGAAAAAATTCATAAAACATCTGCTGTTGTAACCGCCGCACTCGGCAGACTTACTATAGGTGCTTCGCTCATGGGATATATGCTTAAAGGCAATGAGGACAGCATAACTCTTCGAATTGATGCAAACGGACAGACGGGACAGCTTGTGGCAGTTGCCGACAGTATGGGAAATGTGAAAAGCTGTGTGAATAATCCTGTAGTCGAACTTCCATTGAACAGTATGGGAAAGCTTGATGTTTCAGGTGCTGTAGGAAAAAACGGTACACTTTCAGTCGTGAAAGATATGGGAATGCGTGAACCGTATGTAGGAGTAATTCCGCTTGTATCAGGAGAAATTGCTGAGGATATAGCAAGCTATTATGCTACAAGCGAACAGATTCCGACAGTATGCGGACTCGGTGTGCTTGTTGATACCGATTTATCCGTGAAATCGGCAGGCGGATTTATTATACAGCTCCTGCCGTTTGCAGATGAAAAATGTATTGACCAAATCGAAAAAAATGTTGCAGGAATGAAACCTGTTTCAGCACTTCTGAACGAGGGAGTTACTCCACACGAAATAGCCGATATGCTCCTTAACGGTCTTGAACCGAATGAACTTGACAGTTCTGAACCTGTATATAAATGCGATTGCAGCCGTCACAGAACTGAAAAAGTCCTTATAAGTATCGGTGCAGATGAACTTGAATCAATTGCGAATGAGGGAAAAGATACTGAAGTATGCTGTCACTTCTGCGGAAAAAAATATATTTTCACTCCAAAGAAAATAGCATTTCTTGCAAAAAGTGCATCGGAGGATTAAATGAAAAAAATATTTTTTTTAACTGTTTTTGCTGTTGTCGTGCTGACTTCTTGTGGTAATAATAATAAAAATCCCGAAGATTATGTAAGAGCAGAAAATTTTGTGGTATACCCTGAATACTCCCTGCCACAAAGTTCAATTGAGCCTGAAACCACGACAACTGCAATACCTGAATCAAAAATTATTTCATATAATCTGAAAGATACAGATATTGAGCTGATTGTTGACGGTGAAATTGTAAGTACTCTGAAACATGAATACATTCCCGATATAAATAATATTGTACTCGGCGACTTTAACTATGACGGCTATGATGACATTTTCATACCATATGAAAACAGTGGTTCTTATATTATTTACGGAGATTACTACTGCTATATCCATGCTGAAAATAATTTTACCAAAAACAGTGAGCTTGCGAAAATCGGAAAAATTCTGACTATTGATGGGGAAAATATACTAAGTGAAAAACAGTATGATGAATATACAGATGTTCTGATAGAATATAAGTGGACGGACGGAAAACTGAATCCTTTCAGAAAAACCGAAACTTATACATCGTCCGAGGATTACTTACAGCATACCAACATCTACAGCTATACTGAGGACGGCTCAGAATATCTTGAATCATCAACATAAGGAGAATATATGTACGAAAATAAAACAGACGATTTGCCTGTAAAAGCAGTCCTCGCCTGCGTTGATACAGGTGAATTTGATGCGGAAATTTCAATTGCCGAACTTGCTGAACTTGCTGAAACGGCTAATGCGGAAGTAGTTGGCGAAATAATACAGAAAAAATCTTCCTATGACCCTGCAACTTGTATGGGTGCAGGGCGATTGGAAGAACTCAGAGAACAGATTGAAATACTTGATGCCGAACTTGTTATTTTTGACCATGAACTTACAGGCATTCAGGTGCGAAATATTGAAAATATACTTGATGTGAGAGTAATCGACCGTACAACACTGATTCTTGATATTTTTGCTCAGAGAGCAAGAACAAAAGAGGGTAAATTACAAGTTGAACTTGCACAGCAGAAGTACAGACTGCCACGTCTCACGGGAATGGGAACTTCTCTCTCACGTCTCGGTGGAGGTATCGGCACAAGAGGACCGGGCGAAACCAAACTTGAAACGGATAAACGGCATATCCGTAAAAGAATAGAATATCTTGAAGATTCACTGAAAGAACTTGAAAAACACCGTAACTTTACACGTTCACGGCGAAAAAAAGACGGTGTACTGTGTTGTGCAATTGTTGGATATACAAACGTCGGCAAATCCACACTCATGAATGCACTGACTGATGCAGGAGTACTTGCCGAAAACAGACTTTTTGCCACACTGGATATAACATCACGTTCAATCGAACTTCCGGACGGCAGAAGTATAATGTTGATTGATACTGTCGGACTTATCCGCAGACTTCCGCATAATCTTGTTGAGGCATTCAAATCCACACTGGAAGAAGCCTCTGTATCGGATATTATTCTTAACGTGCAGGATTTATCGTCTCCCGAACGTGAAGAACAGGCAGAAGTCACAGCAAAACTTCTTTCGGAACTTGGCTGTGACGGTATTCCTGTAATAAATGTCATGAATAAGGCTGATATTGCACTCAGTCCCGATATCGTTTTCGAAGACGATAATACTGTTATTATTTCTGCATATCATCATGACGGTTTTGGCAGACTGCTTGAATGTATCATGAAAAATCTTCCTGAAACGGCAAGAAAAATGAAACTGCTTGTACCGTATGATAAAACGGCATTTATAAATAAAATCCGTATAGAAGGAAAAATTTTCTCAGAAGAATATCAGGAAACAGGTACTCTTATTGATGCACTTGTTGACGTAAAATTGATTAAAGAGGCAGAAAATTATAATGTCTTACAAGGAAAATAATATAAAAAATCCTGATAAAGAAATCAGGACTTATAATAACGAAAAGTCCCATGAAAAACGGGACTTTTTACGTATTTATTAAATTGTAGTGTTTCGGTGACTTTCATCACCAAGCTAAATTACCTGTCGGAATCACCCTTTCGATTCGGAATTCAACTCCGTAATCTTCCCACGGTCATCACGTTCCCTTTAACAACCATGTAGAATAAAGATGTGACCTAAGCGTTAAACGTTCCCATCGGACTTTACCTCCGTCGGATTATTGTTCCGAACCTTCCATATTCGGAATAACAAAACTTAATTATGGGTGGAATTTTTTAATCAGTTTCTTATCGGACTCAACCTTTGCAGAGTATTTTGACAATATATCTAAAGACTCATCGTCGAAATTTCAGAAAATCCTGTATCTGAACTGAGTTTAGACTGAAACCGCTTTAATCTCCAGCACTGCGTCTGCTTTGTAATCAAATTTTATCTTTCACTTCAATCAATCGGAACAAGTCATATACGACCTATATTCCCGCTTATTTAATTCGATTACTCAACAAGTCCGCCGGTTTCACGCTGTGGCTGATAGTAGACTCCATCGGACTCACTTACCTTTCCGCTTAAAATAATTTACATTGAGACAAGCTCAAACCAAGTAAATTCAGCTTTGAGTAAATCTTGCTTACTCTTTTTCCTTGATTATATAATACCACAG
>JAIDNR010000375.1 GCA_029063695.1 Ruminococcus sp. | reverse complement strand
CTTTTATACAACTATACATCTGATTTTCTGAAAAAATTTACGAGCAAAGAAATATTTGCTCTGTAACTAAGGACTATACTCACTTTAGGCATGAAATCAACCCCGATACCATCGTAATCTTATTAAAAAAATCTCAGCCACGTTATTTGTGACTGAGATTTCATGTTATTAGTACTCGCTTGCTAAAAGCATAGTACAGTGGTCGCCGTCGTCAATTATGTAGACTTTAGCTGTGACTGCTTTTGTTACTGTTGGCAGAATGTATGTCATATCAAATTCAGGCTGTTCTGCTGTATGGTGAATTACTTGCAAGCAGTTCTGTTCTGCCAGTCTGAACACCTGCAAATAGTCTTTTGGTTCTGGCATTCTGTCAATCGCTTCCCACATGAACATTTGAAGTTCAAGCGGTATACTCTCATCTACACCTCTTGTAAGGTATCTCGGTTTATTTTTCTCAAACATTTTAAATCCTCCTATTCTCGTACCCTTGATTCAAAAAGCTGATAGAGTTCCCCACGTCTTATTGTAACGACTTCGTTCAATTTGTCAGCCATTCCAAGACCTGTATTCAGTTCTATTTCAAGATGATAAGGGTAAACTGTAATTTTATTTACATAATGCTGTATGAATGTACGGAATGATTCTGTACCACGTTCCAAGCCTTTGAACTCGTCTATTATAGGCGAAAAATCTTTGTACTCAATCGGCACATACTGATGCATTGTTGAAAGCTGTATTTCAACTTCTGCACGTTTCTGCTCTAATTGTTCAGCTCTTTCAATAAGACTTTCAGTGATAATGCCTTTCTCGACTGCTTTTGTAATGTTGTCAAGATTTCCATGTATTTCGTCATATTCAGCCTTTACAGATTCATAACTTGCATCATACTCACTGTTGTACTGACGAATATATGTGTTTACATTGTTTACAAGATGTTTCAGTGAATTAGCATTAAAAATCTTCTTTCGGAGCAGTTCAACAATATATACATCTAAGTAATCTTTATTGATTTCTTTATTTTTACATTCAGAACGGTGCGTATTACAGCGATACGTTGCAAGTCTTGTTTTACTTCTGCCTGAAAATCTGAGATTTCCTTGCATTCTTTTTCCGCATATTCCGCAGAAAATCTTACCTGTAAGCAAGTAAAATTCTTTGGAATGATATTGACCTGTATTACGTCTGTTAGCAGCTTTCTTGCGTTGTACTTTCTCAAAAAGCTTTTTGCTGATTATTGCAGGACAGCCACCCTCTACCCTTATGACCTTATCGGAAGTCTTGTAATTATGATTGTTTCGCTTTCCGTCAACCTTAGCGGCAGCCTTATTGAACACAAAAACACCTGTATATTTTTCGTTGTTAAGAATTTCATACAAGCTGTTTTTACCGAAAATACAACCTTTTTTGGTCTTGTAGCCGTGTTCATTCAGATAATTGATAATTGCCGTATAGCCGTGACCGTCAGCGAACATCTGAAATATTATTTTGACTGCTTCTGCTTCGTGTTCATTGATTATCAGGCGTTTATTCTCGTTCAAATCGTATCCAAGAGGCGTACAGCCTCCAGTGTGTTTGCACTGGAGAGCTGTTTCATTCATACCTTTCATTACCTCTCTTGACAGGTTTTTTGAGTAATACTCCGCCATACCTTCAAGAACACTTTCCATCATAATACTTTCGGGACTGTCGTCCATACGTTCAAGAACACTGCAAAGTCTTACATTGTTCTTTTTCAAGCGTTTTTTATAGATTGCACTGTCATATCTGTCTCTTGAAAATCTGTCTAATTTGTGTACAAGAACTATTTCAAAAATGCCTTTACTGCTGTCGCTTATCATCTGCTGGAACTGTGGTCTGTTGTCAGTTGTTGCACTCCTTGCTTCGTCTGTATATGTTGCAACTATCTGCCAGTGATTCTGTTTACAAAAGCTATTCATTGCTCTGACTTGTGCATCAATTGATTCACTACGCTGATTATCGCTTGAAAATCTTGCATACAGTGCCACTTTTGGTATATTCAGCATTTTACTACCTCAACAGGCAGATAAATGTCATAACCATAGCTGTCTCCGAGAATTTTTACACCGTGAAGATATGTTTTGTTACTGATATTCAGCACCTCAACAAATTCCATTTCTGATACCTCGAACATCTGATTTTCTGAACCGTCAAGCACAACAAAGCAGCCAATATCGTCGAGATTTTCAACATCGTATTCTGTCATCATCTGTGTTGCTTTGTTGAAGATGTATTCCCTGATTTCAGGCTCAGGGAAAGCCTTTATTTCTTCAAGATTAGTCATCTTTATCATGTGTTTTCCTCCTTAAAATTATAGGGTTCAAGTGTCCATTCTGTACGAATTGCAGGAGTTAAAGGGTGATAGCCTTCTTCTCCGATTTGATACAGCTTGTTCGCATACGGTTCAAGCAGTTCAAAAATATTCTTCTGACGTTCACGAACTCGCTGACTGTTGTTTCCGATACTGCCCCATGCAATAATTACTGCATCACTCATTGCCGCATACTGTTCAATAATAGTGTCTGTTTCCTTGTCAATCAAATCATCATCAGAATTGAATCTAAGGCTTAATTTCGGCATTATTTTGCTGTACAGATTAACAATATTCACACAACCGAATCCCAGTTCATTCAGATTATTGATAACAAGCATTGTTGTCAAATCCATATTGAGAGTGTCGGCAGTGTTCGGATTTATCATGATTATCATAGCTGTTTTTTTGTTCTTGTCCCACTCCTTACGTAGCAGTAAACGATGTTCTCCATTGTCGGAAAACAAAGCCTTACTTTTGATTGTTGCCGTTTCAGTTTTCATGATTTCCTCCTTTCAAAAAATCGGGCAGAACATCAAATCCTGCCCATTTACAAGTTATTTTTTCTTTCTGAGTGCCTTGAATACTTTCACCACACACACTATCACTTCAGTGACAATTTCTAATGCTTGCTTCATTCCTCATCAGCTCCTTTCTTGATTGCGTTTGCCAAAACTGCAATTGCAATCGTACTTTCTGCAACAATCGTGAATATTACACCTGCAACAAAACCTTTCATGCTTTTCACCTCCTCATATGAACATTGATTTTATTTCTGAAACAGCTTCTTCAAAAAAGTCGCTGTTATACAGCATATCTTCAATTTCGTCCGCTGTATAGCCGTATTCCAGCAACAGCTCTACATCTTTACGGTCTACACCATAGCAACCACAGATTAAAAGTAAATCGTTTTCATAGTTCTCATCTTTCTCAAAAACATCATACCAACTGAAATAACGGCGAAATCCATAATCTAATTCTGTGCTTTCAAAAGTACTTGAAGAAAGTTTACCGTCTGAGCCAATACGCACTATATCACCTGTATGTATGTTAACAATCTCGTATTTAGCTTTAAATTTTGAATTCTTTAAAGCTACTTTGAGTATTTCAGACGTAGAAGCGTAAAGATACAATCCGTATTCCTGAAAGTGAAGCAATGTTATCGGATTACTGCTCTTGACAAGAAACAGGGTGTTATCATCTCTAAGAATTGTGAAAACAAAACTGCCTTCAACTATCTCTGCCACAGTCTTGATACTTTCAAAATCAACAGTTTTCTGATTTTCCAAAAGCTGAACAGCAATATAACTGTCCGTTTCGATTTTTGTGCCGGGGAGCATATATTTTTTGCGGAGTTCTTTGTCATTGTAGATTACACCGTTATGTGCCAACGCAAAGCCTTTTTCCGACTCAAATGGGTGATTATTATAGTTCTGCTTTTCACTGCCCTGAGTTGTAAAGCGTGTATGTCCGATTACTGTCGTTGTTCCTTTCGGAAAGTAAAGATTGACCTTGTGAGCAGGTTTCGCTTTCTTAAAAGTAACCATTTTTCCGTTCTTGACATAGCTGATTCCTGTTGCGTCTGTGCCTCTGACTTCTGCCGCAATAGACAACTCACGCAAAAGTTTTGTCAAAACTTTATGGCTAATTTTCTTGCCATAGTTAAGAAATCCAAAAATCGCACACATATTACATTTCCTCCTCTGCAAAAATTTCTTCGTTGATGTAAAGCTGACGTTCCTTTAAGTACTGCACGAGTTCAGGATAATGGTTCATATCCCTCACAAAAACAGACCACGACATCTTTTCAATTTCTTCTTCCGAAAACAAAAGAGCCACTCTGCAAATCTCGTTGACGAGCTGCAAAGTGGCTAAAAAGGTATTCAATTTTAGTGTTCCACGGAAAAGTCTGAACTCAATAGTGCTGTAATTACGAAGATTAACAGCGACATATCTGCCATATCCACTTTCTTTGGCTTTCTCTAATATTTCCTTGCCCGTCTTTTCTAAACCGTAACGTGCAGACCAGCGATTCATGTTGTACTCATTTCTTCTGCTGAATCTGAACATTTCTGCCCAGTGTTTCTCAATAAAGAATAGGATTTTGGCAATAACTTCTTCCTGTTCCGCCTGATTTTCACCAAAGGCATCACGGTTGACGTGAATATGTAAACCGCAAGTTTCCGTCTGATGTGAACGGTAATCCATGTTTACAGCTTCATGCAGAACGCTTTCCCAGTCCATTGTGTTCATATGATAGTCAAGTGTCATTGGGTGGGAGACAATTTCAAAGCCGTCGTTCAAACTTCCGTCTGATTTGATGTAGATGTGTTCGTGTCTGTAGTTTGCTGTATCTTTGAGAGTACGGGCATTTTCGCCGTCCTTACCGCCTTTGTCTACTTCCAGTTCCACACCGAAGTACATATAGCTGTCACCATAGAAAATCGGTTCAGGCTTATAATCGTAGCCCTCAATTTCGTAGTCGCTGTCGATTTCATCATAGCAACCGTTGCAATAAGGTAGTTCATTGTGCCAGTTTACGTCGTTGTCGTGAATGATACAACGGCAACACTCACATCTGCGATAATAGTCGTTGTAGCAGTCAGCACAAAGAGAAATGTTGTCATCGCTTTCTGAATCATCAGAATACACTGTATCTCCACAATGGTCGCATACAATACATTCATCGTCCACGCAGGATTCACAAAGTAAGTCCTCGCCTACCCATGTACCACAGTCATCCTCATCAAGAACGTCACCACAGTAGGAGCAGTATCTTTTTTCTTCTTCCATTTAAAAACCTCCAAAAACAAAAATTCCGATAAGGCTGGATTCACCTTATCGGAATTATAATATATATTTGATTTTTGGAGTTGATACAGGTATCTGAAAATCCCAGAAATTTTAAGGATACAAACATATTTATCGGGGCAGTACTTAGAAAAAGAACGGTAACATTCCCGTCACCGTCCTATTC
>JAIDNR010000374.1 GCA_029063695.1 Ruminococcus sp. | reverse complement strand
TCTTTTAGGATATTCTTCAAAAAAGAAACCATGACTTTCATCAAAATCACATAAAGAAGTACATGTATCACGAAATGGATAAGATAAAAAAACACTGTTTATCTTTTCTGCAAGTGTTGGGTGATTTTCTAAGTCGAATGACAAATCATGAAATATATTTTCTTCTGGTTTGTAAAACAAATCATACAATCGTTTATATTCTCTTTTTATATCAATTTTAGCTTCTTTCAGGACTTGGGCAAAATTTCTTCTTTTCATTTTATACCTCCAGTTCTCTGCTCATCAGCTTAGGTAATAAACGGTCACGGGCTTCTGATAATCTTCGATTTTGGTTTAAAAGTAATTGCCGTTTCTGGAAATAAATATGAAACGGTCGATATAATTCATCGGGTGCAGTAAGAAGTGTAATTGTATCAATATGCTTTTTTCCTAAATGTGAAACTGTTGCACCCACAACAGTTTTTTCAAAAAATTTAATTGGTTCATAAATAGCCTGAAGTAACCAACCCTTCATTAAGGAATTTTTAGGAGATAATTTACAAGTCCGCTGCACAAGATATGCTGTATCACCACTCCAAGAATTAATATGAAATTCTCCGTCCATACCCACAACAATATCCCCATTTGATACTAAATACTGTTTATCGGCTTTTTCTGTTGTATAATCATTTGTTGTTCCATTTGGAATGTTACGTATCCGTATTATTGGTGTACCATTATTTTTAGAATTAAAAAAAGAACCATTAAATGCGTATCCATATTGTACATCAGCAATATCAACAAGCTTTTCTATCTTCCACCCCTCCGGCACACCGTCAATAATAGGCGTACTCTCATAATCCGGAAAGTGCAAATCCACAAACCACTCTTTATAGAGTCTCTGTGACGCTTCTTCAAGTAATTTGATTTGCTTCTGGTTGTTTTCTATTAGGTCGTCGTAGGCTGATAAAATTTTTCCTATTTTTCTTTGAATATCTATGTCCGGAAAATTTACCTCAATTTCATTAAATATCCTGTTATTAACACGTTGTCTACCTGTTGCACCAGTCATTGACTTTATCATCATTTGATTAATAGATTCTGTTTTCATAAAATAGTACAAATATAAATTATCTACAGTTTCGTTTTTAGGTCGAAAAACAAGATATTCAGTTGAACCAAAGCCCACTCCAATATCTTTACAATAGAAACGTTTTCCATTTTGTAAACATGGTGTAATTCTTGCAATAACAGTATCTCCGTTTTCAAATTTCACACCCGAATTAAAGGGTTTATATTCAATATCAATAGGATTGCGATAAATGGTACTTACATTTCCCATTTCAATAAATGGATATAGTTTGCCTTTTTTCAAGGATATTTTTGGATTTATTGTTATACAATCTAAAAATTTCATAATCCCATCTCCGCCATATTTTTTGAGATAGTATCCATAAGCTCATTTGACTCTGCATGCAAGGATAAAAGCTCATTGTGAATTTCAGTCATGCGTTTATGGAAATTCACTCCGTCGTCCTCAACAGGTGCAACACCTACATAAGCACCGGCAGTCAATGAATAACCTTTTTCGGCAATCTCCGCACGGTTGGAAACCTTACACAGACCCAAAACATCATTATATTCACCGTCACCGAACTTTTCATAAAGCCATTCAGCCTCTTTTGCAACGGTGAGTATTTCATTCAGTTCTGATAACTTTTCGTCATATTCTTCCCGTACCTTTTTCTTTTTATTCTTTGCAGTCGCTTCAACAGCTTTCTTTGCTTCTTCACGGAGTGACTTTTCTTTTTCGGAAAGTTCTTGTACCTGCTCCGTAAATGGCTTGCCACTGCCAAGAAATGTGCGATATTCTTCAATAAGTTTTGTGTACTTTTCAGTTTCGCCACGATACAGCCAGACAATAGCATTCAGATTTTTAAGTTGCCATTCGCTCCACTCATTGAGTGTACGGTCAACCGCTGTGTAATAATTTCGTGCGTCAATAAACAGTACCTTGTCTTTTAAATTTTCAGCTTTTCCCTTATCAAAGAACCACAGCGAACAAGGAAGAGTTTTTGTGTAAAAGAAATTGTTTCCGACGCTTATCATAACATCAACATGACCTGTTTCAATAAGAGCCTGCCGAATATCCTTGTCTTTGCCCTGACTGTCCGTTGCAGACGATGCCATTACAAAACCAGCCCTGCCTTTTTCATTCAGATATGAATAAAAATATGAAATCCAAAGATAGTTGGCATTGCCGATTTCCTTTGACTTGTTGACAGAAGGCAATCCAAAAGGCAGACGACCGGCATTCTGACAAGTTTCAGATTTCACCTTGTCCACATTGAACGGAGGATTTGCCATTACATAATCGCAGCAACCGTCAAGATTATGTGCGTCATGATAAAAGCTGTTTCCCTCATCTCCGGAAATAATTTTTGCATTCAGACCATGCACAGCCATATTCATCATACAAAGTTTAGCATTATAGTCTACTTTTTCCTGACCGAAAAACGTCATTGAAGCGTTGGCATTCACACCATAACTTTCAATGAAATCTGCCGACGATACAAACATACCACCACTTCCACAGGCAGGGTCAAGTACTGTACCACGACTTGGTTCAATAATATTCACAATCATACGCACAAGAGATTTAGGCGTAAAGAAAACACCATCATCTGACGCAACAGCAGGTGCAAATTTATTTAAAAAATATTCATAAATACGTCCGATAATATCATCTTTCATTTCATTGAACGCACTATTATTGAAAATACGAAGCAATTCACGGAGCAGGTCATTTTGTAAAACAGTGTAATTTTTCGGAAGAACACCTTTTAGCTGTACGGATTGCTCCTCTATTAACTCCATAGCATAATTAATAGCTTGTCCTACATCGGCATCATCAGGAAGATTTACAAGAAAGTCATAACGGGCTTTTTCCGGTAGAAAGATAGCACTTTTACTTTTAAAATCATCTGCATCCACAGGCAGAACACGTCCACCTCTTGTGGGACGATTTTTGAGAATATCCGCCTCTACAAATTTAAAACGACTGTATGCATAACGCAGAAAAATCAAACCTAACACGGGCATACAATATTCCTGCGATGTTACCTTTGAATCTGCACGCAGAATATCTGCGGCTTCCCAAAGTTCTGTTTCAAGTTTTCTGATATTAATCATATTAGTAACTCTCCAGTTTCGTTAAATCTTATAATTTTTTGTAATACACAAATTCAGTTAAAAAGTATATCGCATTATTGTATATTATATCATATATTTTGATATTTTGCAATAAAAAAAGGTAAAGAAAAGCACCATGCAAATAAAATGAGATTTATACTTCCACTCACGATATTTGCTATGGTGCTTTTCAATTTGGCTAAAGACTGCATTTTTTCGTTTTAGATAGTTATCGTTTAAGGATTGCTTGAAGTTTCAATCCCATAAAGATAATGTGAAGCCCAATGACGCTTCTTATCTTCAGTATAGAGTGTTTAATGTTTCAATCCCATAAAGGTAATGTGAAGCTGGAAAACTCAGAGAAAATGAAAAAAATTTTGAATGAAGTTTCAATCCCATAAAGTAATGTGAAGCATGAAACAAAAAGAAAAACAGCGCATATGGCATAAGAGTTTCGATCCCATAAAGGTAATGTGAAGCAACAGTAAAACTGTTGTTTTTATTATTATAACACAAAAATAATGCTTTGTCAACCCCCAAAATGCCTACAATGATTTTTCGGCAATATTAAAAGATGCCGAATTTACGTTATTCTGAGAAACGGATGATTTCAACAATTCATCGACAGCAATATTCTTTCCTCATAAATCCATGAGTTTAATTATCTACCACAAAACGCTTAACAATCATCTGAAAAGTGGTATTCGGAAGCATCTGCTTTGACGGAATAAAGAGGTACTTTCACGGCTTCCGACCGTTTGCTTCGCTCCAGCGAGTAACCGTCTGACAGTATTGCAGACCACGCTTTTTCTTTGCAAGAACATCGGGGTCGTTCAATTCCTTTTCTGACTTTACTTCCACGAGATATATTGTGTCATCGGTCTCAACAACAAAATCAGGCTCATAGTTTCTGCCATGGTTATATGTGATATTAAACTGTCTTGGTGCAAGACGCAGCCAGTTTATAACATCCTTATCACGTTCAACAAGTCGTGCAAATGTAAGCTCACCATCATGGCTGTCAACTTTCACTTCGCTGAATACACCTCGTTTGATGCCTGTAAACAGAGCAGAGCGAATGTCACCTTGATAATCATCGTCAAACAAATCGCAGGTGGTTCTATGGGTATAGCTAGGCTTGAGATTAACCTTGCTTTCACCAAACACTTCTTCCTGAATAAAGCCGTTTTCGCAGTAAAAATGCTGCATCATCTGTTTGTAGATCAGATTGCCGATTTCAATTCTGTACATCATTATGATACTACAACTGTCTTCCTGTTCCCATTTTTGATACTCTCCTTTTTGTTTTATTATACTTTGATTGTTTGGATTGTGTCAAGTTTTATTGTAACATATCAGAACATCATCGTTAACTTTGGTTAACAAAAATCACATAAAAATAACCTCTTACCCATAAACTCAAAACTCCGTAAGGGTACGGTAAGGGTATGGAGAAAAAAGAATCCTCGTAAACATACGAGTTTACGAGGAATTTTGCCAAAGAACGCTTATTTTGATACAATTTCACTTGCGTTTTCTTTTGCATTCCACATTTTCTTTTGATATCTTCTTTCCCAAAATATCTGTAAAATCATAAAGAACTAAATTTTCTGCTGTTTTGGCTTCCTCCACAATTTTCTTATCAAATCACGATTCAGAAAAAAGATAAGAACTTGTACCAATAGACTTAAAAGCATTTAAGCAAAGTGTGAAGATGAGAAATAATAACCATAGCTTCAGTATAGATGGTACAGAGTTCATAATCTTTAGGCAACACCGCACAAAGATTGTGCGTCAGATGCGAAGTCAGATTTTTCGTCAGATTGTACAGAATGAGGAAAGCATACTGACGTATGGCGACGAATTTCTGTGCAAGATGACGGAAAATATGCAAGCGGATGACGTGCAAAACCGTCAGGTGTGCTTTGTGCGGTGTTGCCTTTAGAAAGTCGTCTGAAATGACACAGCCATGAAAAAGTTTGTTCAATTTTCTAATATTTGAGTATAATTTTAAAGTTGGAATCAAGTCTGTTTGAAATGTCCGATTTTATATTATAAAATGTTTTAAAAATATTTTTAAATTGCTTTTTCAAAAGTGAATAATCCGCCTTTGTAGCATGAATATTTGCTGCATGAA
>JAIDNR010000373.1 GCA_029063695.1 Ruminococcus sp. | reverse complement strand
TTTCCTGTATTTGAAGTACCACACGAACAAGTCCATGATGAATTAGCCGCCGCCTGTGCCTGTTGCTGCTGACCCATTGCAAAGAGACTCTGTGCATTCATTCCGCCTATATTCTGTGCCATATTCATTCCATAGAATCCCATTGCAGAACCGCCTATGTTTCCTGCTGCTGAACCCATAGCCTGACTCTGTGCTTCAATGATATTTGCCGCCGCATTTATCGGATTACGATTCCATGCCATATCTTCATATTTCTTGATATTATCCTCGTCCTCTTTCGGAATTGATACGGATTTTATCGCCACTCTGCAAATTTCAATTCCTCTGTCCTCTTTCCAGTCGCTTTTCAGGACTTCTTTCATTGCTTTTGTGATTTCGTCCGTATGAAGCGGAAGTTCATCATAACGTACAGAAGATGTAAGTTTTGCAAGTGCAGGCTGTAAGTGACTCATAAACTCACTGTAAAGTGTATTGTCAATCTGCATACGTCCATAACTTGATGCGATATTTCCGCATACATTCGTAAAGAAAAGAAGCGGGTCTGCTATTTTATAGGAGTAAACGCCGTTACATCGGAGACCCACGGTAAAACTTCTTCCCAAATCCTGATATACAACTCTGAACGGAACAGGAGTTGACGTGCCGAATTTATTATCTGTGATTTCTTTCACATTAAAGAAATATATTCTCTGGTCGTGTGCGGCGGTTCCGCCGAAAGAAATACGCTTGCCAATCTGCTTGAATGTCTCCTTGATTCCGTTGCCGAGACTTCCACCGAAAAGACTCGGCTCTGTTGACATATCATAGGTGTACTCACCCGGAACCGCACAGACTTCAACAATCTGTCCTTGGTCAACGATTATCATGCACTGTCCCTCGTTAACGACGATAACACTGCCATTTGTGATGATATTGTCATCGCCCTTTGTATTTGATGATTTTTTGCCTGCTTTCTTTTTGCCCTTTACAACAAGTACATCTGACGGCATAGAATCACAGTAAAAATAATCTTTCCATGTATCAGCCATTGTTGTGCCGATACCCGATACGACTGCTTTAATAAGTCCCATAGTAAAATTCTCCTTTATAATTAGTTTATATTATTATATCACAGTAATCTTAAAAATGCAAAAGCTATTCCCAATCTTTCCAGATTTCAGGACAGTAGCCGATTACAGCTTTTTTACCGTTTCTGACAACAGGAGTTTTAATAATATGCTGATTTTCAAACAGCTTTTCTTCCTTGTCACTGTCAAGCAGATACTTCATAAGAGTTAGAGTATTCTTGTCCTTTGCATTTTCGTCAATCATGTTGTCAATTCCGCCGACGGACTGCATAACCGACGTAAATTCGCCTTTACTCATTCCCTTTTCTTTCATGTCAATAAGCTGATATTTTATTCCACGTTCCTTGAAATAACGCTCAGCCTTTTTGGTATCAAAGCACTTTTTTGTGCCGAAAATCTGTATATTCATATTAATTACCTCAATTCTGATGTCATTGTAAGTACAAAAGCGGAAGGAATATTTCGGAGTGTAAAATCAGTTTCGACAATATCAAAGAATCTTTTGAAAAGTCCGACTTTAAACAGCGTATACTGAAAAGTAATAAATTTTCCTCTGCTTTCTGCGATTATTTTTCTTGTCTCCGCAAGGATTCTGTGCGATATATCAGAGGGCAGAGATGCAAAAGGAAGTCCTGATATAATATAGTCAATTCTGCTGATATTGTACTTTCTCATGTATTTTTCAAGATTTCGGGCATCACCGTGAATAATATGGACATCACGGCATTTACCGAATTTTTTACAGAGAATATTATAAAAATATTCGTCCTGTTCTATGACAAGAAACTTTGTGCCTTTTTTTCTGTTTCTGATAACTTCTGCTGTAAATATACCTGTTCCTGCTCCGTATTCAGCAATAACTGAACAATGTGCAAAGTCAATATTTTTAATCATATTTTTTGCAAGGCATTTACTGCTTAGTGCAACTGCTCCGATAGTTTTCGGATTTCTGATATATTCAGTAAGAAAATCAGTTTTCATAATAAAATCCTTTTTTAAAAACTGCGTTCTGTTCTGTCGGTAATCTCAAAGCTTATGCTTATCAAATCAAGTCCGTTCTGTGCGAAATAAAGTCTTACAGCAGTAAAATGTGAAAACATCGGTATTTCTTTTGAGAACGAAACAGGCTTGCCGTTCGTACCGTTCCATGTAAACGATGCGTTTGCCGTACCCATTGTAAATACAGTCAGCGGAATCTGTGCAAGCTCACCCTGCGTTGACGATGCTGTCACTGTGACCTTATACCAGCCCTCATGATTCACTATCAGTCCGAAACTGTAGTCTTTTCCCTTTTCCGACTTGATACCGCTTAAATCAAGAGTGAAATTATTATCAAACTCATAGTAGTCAACAGGTTTATCGGACGGCATATCTTCCGCACTTCTGTTGACTATCTCAATTTCGTCGGCAATTCCCATAAGTCTTTTCATTGCATTTGTATGAAGCAGAAAATTACAGATATTCTTTGCGTTTCTCTGAAGTTCGGAACGCTTCAAATCACCCGATTCAAGACTTTCAAGCGTATTATCTCCGTTATTTCCACCGTCCGCACATACCATATATAAATCATTCTGAGCCATTGCCATTGCCGCAAAGTCCGTTTTATCCGGTTCTCCGCCACGTCTGTTGATATTTGCCCACCAGTCCGTCATTACAATACCTGTATATCCCCACTCATTGCGGAGAATCTGTGTATTAAGGTCATAACTTCCTGCTGTCCATACGCCGTTAACACTTCCGTATGTTGTCATGATACTGTCCGCATTACCCTGTTTTACGGCGATTTCAAAACCCTTCAGATAAATTTCACGCAATGCACGTTCGGATACAACGGATTCAAGAAAATGCCTGTTTGTTTCCTGATTATTTGCACAAAAGTGCTTGACAGTACCTGTAACGCCTGATTTGTGCAGTCCTCTGAGTTCAGCCGCCGCCATTGTACCTGTAAGATACGGGTCTTCCGAGAAATACTCGAAATTACGTCCGTTAAGCGGATAGCGGTGTATATTCATACCTGCACCAAGCAGTGAATCAACCTTGTTCGCCGCCATTTCAAGTCCGAGCATTTCAAAAAGATTTTCAATAAGTTCCTTGTTGAAAGTAGATGCTATGAGTGTACCATTAGGCAGACTGAATGCCTTTGTACCGCAGTCAAGACGCATTCCCGAAGGACCGTCATCACAACACGCAGCAAGTATTCCATACTTTATAAGACTGTCTGAAACTCCGCCGAATGCACTTGCTGTACCTGCTGTAACTCTCGGACTTCCCATTCCCTCGCCACGTATAATGCAGGACAAGTCATAATCTGAAAGCTGTGCAATAAATTCGTCCATAGTATTTACACCTGAATAAACGTCAGCAAGTTTTATTCCCCTGTCGCTTGTGTATTCAAGTTCTTCAGGAAGATTTTCAATCCGTCTTGTATTTTCGTCAACTTCATTCAGCGGAACAGATTCAAAGACAAGTCCGCTGTGATTTGTCATACGTTCAAACGGCTCAACAGGTGCAAGTGCCTGAGTACATTCCCTGATAATAAAATCCTCTGCTATTCCAACATAGTCAATATAAATAAAATCGTCGGAATCAGTAACATAAAATCTGTATTCGCCTTCTTCAAGTACCCAGCAATTTTTATTACCTGTAACACCTGAATCGTCATAAGAACCTAATTCATAAAAATCAATTACAAGACATAAATCCTGTGATTCATTTGGTGCAAGAGTTTTGGTTTTTGCATATCCGCACAAAACTTTTTCCGGCTGACCAAGTTTCCCTTGCGGTTTTTCAGCGTACAGCATAACAACTTCTTTTCCGCTGTATTCGCCTGTATTCGTAACACGGACATATATATTCATTTTTATATCTACATCATCTGAATAGAGATGCTCTGTTTTAAAAGTAGTATATGAAAGTCCGTAGCCGAACGGATAGCGTACTTTTTCGGGTGCGAATGTATCAAAATACCTGTAACCGACGTAAATATCTTCCGCATAGTAATTTTTGTCCGTTCCGCCGAAATATTTATGCGACGGATAATCTTCTATACTGTATGCGATTGTATCGGGCAGTTTTCCTGACGGTGAAACCTCGCCTGTAAGCACCATTGCAGTACCTGTTCCGCCTGTCATTCCGCCCTGCCATACGTATAAAATTGAATCAGGTTTACAGTCCTCAATGAAATTCATGTCAATCAGTCCGCCGACGTTGAGTAAAACAATCACTTTTTCAAATTCCCTGCGGACTTTCACAAGCATATCTTTTTCGAGTTCTGTAAGAAGAAAAGAACCTGCCTCATATTTAACGTCCTGCTCCTCACCTGCCGTCCTGCCGATTATTACTATTGCAGTATCGCCCTTTTCGGCGGATTTCTTAACTAAATCATCATCAAGAGGCATTTCTACCTGTGACCACGGCTCAGCTCCCCAGCCTGTTCCTACGTCAAAAGGATTTTCAGTATCCCATTTTCTGTATACGTCAAGCAGTTCCTCATTTAATTTTACTCCCGATTCAAGAAGTCCGTCCACAATACCAGTCACTTTCGATACGTTCACCATTCCGCCCGAACCTGTACCACTTTTATAGTAATGCAACTGGATACGCCCGAAAACCGAAATAATCTCATCTTTTTTTAACGGCAGTGCGGAGTTATCATTTTTAAGCATGACAATTCCCTCTGCAACGGTATCAGCAGCAACTTTCAGATATTTTTCCCAGTCCAGAATTTTTTTCATAAAATAATACCTCATTTCATAACGTAATAAGATATTACAATTATAACAAATATTTCATTATTGTGCAATAGTTTTTTATAAAAAAAGCGGACTTTTTCTGTTTGCCTTTAGTTAAATATACTTATAGTTTTCAAGATATTGCTTTAGTTTTTTTGCTTTATGAGCAGGAACAGTAATTTTTCTATCATAAACAAAGATACGAAATGCAGGTTCTAAAATAAAACCGCTTTGCCTGCCTTCAAGAATATGGAAATACCTGATTTCAGAAATATGAAAAGACCAGTTATGCCTGAAAGGTTCTCTGCAATAAAATTCACCTGTATCTGTATCAATTTTCATTTTCCAGACTGTCAGATAAAAAGCACGAATCAAGCCAAGAAATACTAAAATTACGCCTGTTACTGGATTGTCGAAATGAACCAAGCCAAAGCCGAATATTATCAAATATCCTGCTATTATAACATTAAACATTGAAATCTTTCCAACTTTGATTTTCATAAAATAATACCTCATTTCATAACGTAATAAGAT
>JAIDNR010000372.1 GCA_029063695.1 Ruminococcus sp. | reverse complement strand
TGTAGCTGCTAAGTTATTCGATGTCACTGTCAGACGGCTTGAAACAATAAAAAAACAAACGGAGCATAGTACATCTCCGCTTACAGACGATGAAATGCTGCTGCTTGAGCAATACCGCAGGCTTACTCCAAATAAAAAGAAAGATATAATCAAATTGATTAAAGAAATAATCAGATTAATTACAGATAAATAGAAGCGTGTCACAGTAAGGAGTACTCTTTTCTTTTTAGCCACATATAAGATAAAGGCTGATGCATCAAAGCGATATATCAGCCTTGCTTTATTCTATTTTCTGCTCCAGTCCGTCAAATTCGGGTGAGTTGAAACTCTCTCCTAGACTTACTTCAAATCGTATCCTTATTTTATAAGTCCTTTGACAATGCTGATAAGGTTATTGAGCTGCTCATCATCGACTTGCTTTAGGTATCCCACTATTTCGTTGATTTTTTCGGGATTTTTATTGTCAAAGTCAAAAAAATCTTGCGGAGAGATTTCAAGATACTCGCAAATGTAGAAAAATGCCGACATTGACGGAAGATTATTCTTATTTTCAATGTTATTGATATATCCTGCACTTTGTCCGATAGACAAACTCATATCCCTTGCTGATACGCCTTTTGCAAGCCTTAACTGTGACAGACGCTCTGCAAACTTTTCTTCAAACTCCATTAACTCACCACCATTCCATATACAATTGTACAATATATATAATGGTTTTTCATTCATTTAAACTGGCAAATTTGCTTGACATATTCAGTATAACAGGATATAATTATATTATACGTCCGTTTCAGCCATTCATTCAAGGGAAAAGGAGTATTTTATGAGATCAATCAGTTTTACGGGGCATAGAAAGCTGTCGGAGGACAGTACAGCATTGTCACAGAGGATTTACAGCAGATTAGAGGAAGAAATACAAAACGGAGCAACAGACTTCAATACAGGGGGTGCTGTGGGCTTTGACTGTATATCGGCGGCAGTTGTTCTGAAACTGCGTAAGGTTTATCCTCATATCAAACTTAATCTGATCCTGCCTTGCTCTAATGATGAGCAGACAGAAAATTGGGCAAAGGAAGAAAAAGCTGAATTTTACCGTATCCTCTCACTGGCGAACACTGTGGAATATACATCGGAGCATTTTTATAAAGGCTGTATGAAAGTACGGAATGCTCGTCTGATCGATCTTGCAGACTGCTGTTTCTGTTATTGGAATACAAACAAACAGAGAAGCGGAACAGGACAAACGGTTAGAATGGCAATAAAAAAGAAAATTAATATAGTGAATTTATTTAACGAACAACTTTCGGATATAAATTGAGTAAACTCCAGAATGGTGTTAAAAGCTGATCTGTTAAAAAAGGCAATGCTCAGACGGGCATTGCTTTTGTATCTTTATTCTTTTTTAGAAAATTATAATTATGACAATTAAATTTGTCTGTTTTCCTCTCCCCAAGTACACATCTGGTCAAGAATTGGTATTAAAGACTTTCCGCGCTCAGTAAGACTATATTCCACTTTGGGCGGTATCTGCGGATATTCCTCCCGGTGAATAAGTCCGTCCACCTCAAGCTCTTTCAGATTATGGCTCAATGTTTTATAGGAAATATCGCCTATATATTTTTTCATCTCATTAAATCGAACGATGCCGAAATTCATAAGGGTATAGAGTATTGTCATTTTGTATTTTCCGTTTATCAGCGATAAAGTATAGCTAAAGCCTGTGGTCTCAAGAGTTTCGTTTGTGATACAGCGTTCTAACATTTTACACTCTCCTTTAGGTAAGTATATAACCTCAATGTGCGTACTTGACATTGATTTTCTTTGTATGCTATAATTATAATACAAGTTAACGAAAAAGTCAATCTATGGAGGTGATTTATGAAAATTTTTATTGCCGGAACAGGCAGAGTTGCAAAATGTGTGATCGAAAAGCTGACGGCAGCAGGACACACGGTTTACTGCAGTTCTCGTCACCCTGATAACATTGCGGAAACAGATAATTGCAAGCCTATCTTTTTTGATCTTCATGCTGAAAGAAATGAGATAGAAAAACAGATAGACGGTTTTGATGCTATATATTTCCTTGCAGGCTCACGGGGCAAAGATCTTTTACAGACCGATGCTTTCGGTGCTGTGAAACTTATGCAGGCTTCGGAAAATGCAGGAATAAAGCGCTTTATCATGCTCAGCTCTATTTTCGCTCTTGAACCTGAAAAGTGGGCGCAGGAGCAGTCATTACAAAATATCACAAATTATAATATAGCAAAGTTTTTTGCAGATAATTATCTTGTAAATTGTACCTCTCTTGACTACACGATCATTCAGCCGACTGTATTGAAAGAGGAAGAAGGTACGGGAATGATAGAGGTCAATCCCGAACATGACAGTTCTAATCCTATCCCAGATGTAGCAGAGATGCTTTGCTCTGTTCTCGAAAGGGAAAACACACTCAAAAAAGTTATCAAAATGCGTGGAGGTAACACGCCTATTGATACGGCTCTTGCCAATATTTAATTACGGAGGTATTCACAATGAGAAAAAATTTAGGTGTACAGCCTGCTCTGTTCCCTATGCCCGTGGTGATCGTTGCGGCTTACGGTGCTGACGGCAACATATGTGCTATGAACGCTGCATGGGCGCAGATATGTGATATGGATAAGATAGCCTTGTTCATTGACTCTGACCACAAGACAACAAAGAACATTATGGAAACAAAGGCTTTTACGGTAAGTATTGCAGATATGCCGAATATGGAAACTGCTGATTTCTTTGGTATCGCAACCGGCAATAAAATGCCCGATAAGTTTGAGCGTTCCGGCTGTCACGCGGTCAAGAGTGAGTTTGTCAATGCTCCGATCATTACCAAATATCCTGTCACGATCGAGTGCGAGCTTGCAGAGGAGATCAACACCGAGCATATGCACGCTATTGTCGGTAAGATCGTCAATGTGAGCGCAGAGGAAAGCGTTGTCGGTGACAAGGACAAGATACTCCCTGAAAAGGTCAATGCTCTTGTGTTCGATCAGTATCGCTCCGGCTATTTTGCTATTGGCGAAAAAGTCGGTCAAGCTTGGAACGCAGGCAAAGGACTTATGAATAAATAATGATTTTTTGAAAAGGAGAAATTCATATGAATAAGATTTCACTTCCGCAGGCATCAACGCTGACTTCACCTAACCCCGTCACTCTCGTCTGCACTCAGAAGCCCGATGGCAGCACCAACCTTGCTACAGTATCATGGTGGACTTATCTTTCCTACAACCCCAATATGATCGCTTATGCGATGGCAAAGACCTCATACAGCGGTGAGATGGTACGCAATAATAAGAAAGTCATTCTCACAATCCCCAGCGCCGCAATTGCCGATGAGGTAATGGGCTGCGGTATGTCCACAGGTCGTGATACAGACAAAATCGCTAAACTGGGAATTGAGATGCAGGAAGTACCGAATAGCGAAATTAAAATTCCGCTTCATAGCCGTGTGGCAATCAAGTGCAGCTTGAAAGAATTTATTGAAACAGGCGATCATTATTTGTATATCTGCAATGTAGAGGACGTTTATGGCAATGAACAGGAAGAAGCTGTTTATGCTTGGAACGGTTATTCTCAGATACGTCCTGCAAAATAAGCATAAATCAGTAAGGAACTGTGCATAAATAAATCATACATTTATGCATAGTTCCTTAATTCTATCTTTGCAAGATATGTTCTGTCCCTTGACCGATAACCATTTTTACATGTTCATCGACCAAGGTATAAAACATCATTTTTCCATCTCGACGCTGTTTTATCAGCTTGTTGGACTTCAAAAGGCTTAGCTGATGAGACACCGCAGATTGTGTATATCCGAGCCTGTCTGCCAGTTCACTGACACAAGCATCATGTTCCATCAACAGAAGCAAAATTTGGATACGGGTGGGATTCCCAAGCATTTTGAAAAATTCAGTTAAACTATACAGATTACTTTCCTGTAATTTTCTGTGAAAATCGTTATCTTTATATTCCATAAAAGGAATCCTCTCCCTCTTCAACTTACAGTTTTTTTACAAAAAGACAACGTATTGCATTGAGTACTGCAAGAATCATAACACCAACATCAGCAAATATCGCTAAATACATATTTGCAATACCAACAGCGCCCAGTGCAAGACAAGCAAATTTAACAACCAGTGCCATAGTGATATTCTGATAAACGATACGCAGACACTTTCGTGAAATCTTGATAGCTTTAGAAATTTTCATTGGGTCGTCATCCATTAGAACGATGTCTGCCGCTTCAATCGCAGCATCTGAACCCATAGCACCCATAGCAATTCCTATATCTGCTCTTGACAATACCGGAGCATCATTGATACCGTCGCCAACAAACGCCAGTTTTGATTTGCTTGGTTTCATATTCAGCAGTTCTTCAACTTTTTCAACCTTGTTTGACGGAAGCAGTTCACTGTAAACTTCGTCAATACCAAGAGAAGAAGCCACTCCTTCAGCTACTTTTTTCGCATCACCAGTCAGCATTACCGTTTTTTCAACGCCTGCTGACTTTAATGAAGAAACAGCAGTCTTGGAAGTTGGTTTTACAATATCGGAAATCACGATATGACCGGCATAATCTCCATTGATAGCCATATGGATAATTGTACCTGTTTGATGGCAATCGTGGTACGGAATATTCAAATGTCTCATCAGCTTATCGTTTCCGGCGGCTACTTCAACACCGTCTACCTTTGCAATTACGCCATTTCCGCTGATTTCCTGAATATCACTCACACGGGTGCGATCCGGCTCTTTGCCATATGCACGCTGTAAACTCTTGCTGATTGGATGGGATGACGCACTTTCTGCCAAAGCTGCATATTCAATAAGCTGTTCATTCTCCATTTTGTTATGATGAATTCCGTTTACCTCAAAAACACCTTGGGTCAGCGTACCTGTTTTATCGAATACAACTACCTTAGTCTTGGAGAGAATTTCAAGATAATTAGAACCTTTTACCAATACACCCTGTTGGCTTGCACCGCCAATGCCGGCAAAGAAACTCAGAGGAATACTAATAACCAATGCGCAAGGACAACTGATAACAAGGAATGTCAAAGCACGGTAAATCCATATACCCCAATCTGCGGCAAGTCCCATAAATAGCATACGGACAAGCGGCGGCAGGATAGCGAGCGCCAATGCACTGTAACAAACAGCCGGAGTATAAACTTTTGCAAATTTTGAAATGAAATCCTCTGATTTAGATTTACGCGAGCTTGCGTTTTCTACCAGATCCAGGATCTTTGAAACCGTAGATTCTCCGAATTCTTTTGTTGTCTGTATTTTCAAAACTCCGGTCATGCTGATACAGCCGCTGATAACTTCATCTCCGACCTTTGCTTCCCTCGGCAGACTCTCTCCTGTCAGGGCACTAGTATTTAAGCTGGAATTGCCTTCAACAATAATTCCGTCAATCGGAACTTTTTCACCAGGCTGAACAACAATAACACTACCGATTCCAACTTCGTCAGGATCAACCTGTTCAAGCTTTCCGTTTCTTTCAACATTAGCATAATCCGGACGAATGTCCATCAAATTACTGATATTGCGACGGCTTTTACCAACTGCATAGCCTTGAAACCATTCGCCGATCTGATAGAACAGCATAACAGCAATCGCTTCCAGATACTCTCCGTTTTCGTAAATAGCTAATGCCATTGCACCAACAGTTGCTACAGCCATCAGGAAGTTTTCATCAAATACCCGTCTGTTTTTGATACCCTTGACCGCTTTTTTTAGAATGTCATAACCTATGATAAAGTAATCAATCAAATAGCACGCAAAGCGAATCCAGCATCCGGCAGATGGAAATAAATTCTCATCAAATGTGTTGAACATTTCCGCTGAAACAAATTGAAGACCTAAAAGAACCGAAGCGGATATTAAAATACGAATCATCATCGTTCTTTGTTTTTTTGTCATTCCGCCTTTTTGGCTGCCGACAAAAATGAGAAGCGCTGCTGCCGTTATAATAACGACTCCAAGCAATATATTTACGATCAGTTCCTGCATAATAAACAGCTCCTTTCAAAGTATACTTAATTGTTTATTTGTTTGTTGAGAAAAATGACACCCTAAAACTGCCA
>JAIDNR010000371.1 GCA_029063695.1 Ruminococcus sp. | reverse complement strand
GGCTGGTTTTGTTCTGTTGGTATTGTTTAGATAATTTTGTGGATTGCTATAATTTGCTCTCCTTTAAGAGCTTGAATAATAAGACGATTTGCAATTCTTTGGTCGTATCCGACGCCTATCAAACTTGCAAGTCTGATGTTAGTATGACAAATATCCTTAAAAACTTCATTGCAGTACATTTCGCTGCAATATTTTCCCACAGCATACATTGAATCTGTACACGGCTTATCGCTTTCTTTCGCAGCACAGGTTCTTTTCTGATCATAAACGCTCTGAGAAGAAACATTGATGATTGCATCTGCTCCCGACTCTTTAGCCTTTAAGATCATTCCGAAGTTTTTAGTTAATCCGTCAGCCATTTTGCTGCCGTCAGCATTTGTCGGAAACAAACAATTGATAAATACGGTCTCAGACCCAAATTTAAATCCGTCTCTGAGAAAATCCTGTGTATCAATCGCTATAACTTTATCAGATAAATCAGTTGCTTTTATCGACTTTAAATTTGATGTTATTACGACTATCTCATCCAATCCACGGTTGATACTTTTTTCGAGTATATAGCTTCCCAAAAAACCGCCCGCACCGCTAATCGCTATTTTTTTCATTGATAAGTTCTCCTCTGTAGTTCGCGTACTCTAAGGCAACACCGCCTATGCGTACACCGCATAATGTTATGCGGTATTGCTTAAAAGAACTGAGCATACACGGTTAAAATAAAATTTATTAAAAAATTGCCATTTCAACTTACAGCTCATAATCAAGTCCGTTGAGAACTTCCTTTGTATCATGAGGTGTCAATATAATGTTATTGCCGTCTTTGTCAAGTATACGGTACAACATATTAACCTTATCGATTCTTTGTACCAATTCCTCCTTTGTATCTGCATACAAATGAATTCGTGTGGTATCTTGAACAAGAGTACCAGCTGAATCAGCCGGAATAGTATCGCCTACCTGATTTCTTCTTGCAATATGGATAAGCCACGGATATGTTTCCAAAGCTTTGATTCCTTCAAATTTGTCTATGGTCGCACCGGGCTGACCGAGAACGTTAAGAGTTGCATACCAACGCTTCATCTTAGGATTAAAATCCACATGATCTCCCATGCTTCCGGTCAATGCGAATAACATTAAATGTTCAAATGTATTGTAATCATTTTCGTACTCAAGAATCTGATAGGTTTTGCAGCCGTTAAGTCTCATTCCGGCTTCATAGCAATACATTTTTCCTTCATGTATGATTGCTTGAATAAACATCGAACCGTTCTGCACACCTATTCCTTTGAGCATATTGATTATTTTTTCGCTGTAATTTTCAACGATCAAATCGGTATAACGTGAGGGATAAATATACAAATCCGGAGCTTTTGTAGCGCTCTTCTGCGTAGTATTGAAATAACGATCATGAATTGCTGCAAGCTGAATATCGCCATCTTGTGCAATAAACGTAAGATTCACTTCATCATACGGCAGATACTGCTCAACAATCGCATCTCCGGATCTGGAATGACCAACTGCATTGCGATATCCCTCTTCTAGCTCCTCAGGAGTAAAGCAAGGAGTAACACCTACTGAACTTGCGCTGTCAACAGGCTTGATAATAACGGGATATTTTATATCTTTCTGACGAATCTCCTCGATCGAAGAAACTGACACTTCTTCCGGCACAGGAACTCCATACTCCAAACAAGTATGCTTAAAGAACTTTTTATTTGTACTCATCTGAAGCTGTTCAACCGTAAGCGGCACGGGGAAACCGAGTTTTTCACCTATACGTCTTACTATCGGACCAAGTCTTTCATTAAAGGCGGTAATTATGCCGTTATAGCCTTCTTTTTTACAAAGCTCAACAACAGCATTTTCATCCATAACACTTATATCATGAACAAAATCAGCCAATCCCTTAACATAAGTATTTTTATTGTAATCAGCCACACCGATCAAAACGCCGTTACGGTGTGCAAGCTCTATCAAATCTGAAGTATTATTCAAGCCTCCGATCAGCAAAAGCTTTTTCCCATTCAAATTATAATTTAGCATAATTATCTCCTTGCATAAATTTATTAGAATAATTCTGTTTAATCCAAGCGATATGTCTCATAACGCTTTGCAAAATGCTGACCTGGAGCAACATCGCCTAACTCGCAATCTTTATTCTGGGCTATCCGCAGTGCGTTCAAAACCGTATTGCAGCCAGCCATGCAGGAAAAACTCGTACCTGCTGAAAATCTTGGATTCACTTCAATAATTTTATATGCGTTTTCCGTTTTGAAAAATTCCGCATTAACAACACCGTTCAGATCCATAAGCTTCATGAGATCGTTGCAAATTCCAGAAAGAGTCTCATCGTTAATTATTTCCACAGCGATGCCGCATCCACTTGAATTTCTGAGCAATTCTACACGCTGAACCTGCGTCATCTGTTTTGTCATACTATTTCTGACAAGATCGATGGTGATGATCTCGCCGGAAATACACTGCTGAATTATAACATTGCTCAAATCATTCTCATTGGCATATTGAATAAGTTCGTTCTTATCCGAAATCATCTTACAGCCGATGCTTGCTCTGCCCTCTATCGGCTTTACAAACAATGGATAATCCGAATCAGCAATCTCATCAACAGACGAAAATGTTTTAATAGCGATCTGCGGCATATTATCGGCTATCCAACGATTGAATTTATCTTTATAATGACATATTTCCACAAGAGAATCATTTGCAATACATAGCTTTATACCGTTTTTTTCAAAAATCGATCGGTGGGCGGAGAGATTCGCTACCTCCTCATCAATTATAGCAAAATAATACTCAACCTTCTTATTCCTGCAAAAATCAATTACATAATCGATATATCCCTCTAAATCCGAAATTGCAGAGGGAAATACATGAAATTCATCAACATCTGCCGATGTAGCTATCTGATTGGCGGGATTTATATCAGCACCGATTATGTAATATTCATTTATTTTTTTCAATTCCAATACAATATGGCTTGCAGCGACTGTACCGACAGCTGTAACCAAAACTACAGGCTTCATAATTATACCACACTCTCTTCGTAATTTGTCTTTTCACTTTCAGATTCTGCTGAATCATAATTTCCCGATTTATAATCGTTTTGATAATTTTTCATACTCATTGCGGTTCCGGTCTCGTCATAACCTACAAAATAGGTTATTCCGTTGCCGCTCGCCTGATTTCCTCGTTTTTTAAATGAGAAAACCATTTTTACAAGCATAAATATCATCTTACAGTCTGTTGCAAAACTGACGTTTTCCACATACCAAACGTCGTTTTCAAAGGTTCTCTGATACCTGAATATATCCTCTTTTTCAACATGTATCATTCGTGGACACTCAAGACCCGGTCGAACGTCCGATCTGTGTTTATGTCTATCGCTCAGTCTTTCATATACGAACACAGGCTGAGGTCTCGGACCAATAATTGACATATCTCCCTTAATAATACTCCAAAAGTTAAGAAGCTCATCTAAGGAGAATTTCCTCATTATTCTGCCAAACTTGGTAACTCTTTGACTTGGCGGAAGAAGTCTGCCGTCGGCATCCTTTTTTTCATTCATATTGCGAAATTTTACCATTGTAAATTTTTTTGCGTTTTTTCCGACTCTTGTCTGTTTATAAAATATCGGACTCCCAACATCAAAAAAGGTACATACTGCAAATATCGCATTAAAAGGCAACAGAACAATAAAAACTGGTATTGACACGATAAGATCGAGCAGTCTTTTTATCGCACGTGTGTACAGCGTATTTTTAGGATGTACTTCTTTTGATATACTGTTTACATAATCCAGATTCTTCTCACGAAGGAGCTGAGCAACCCGTTCCTCATTAACAGAAACCAAAGCTGAATTTCCAATTACACTACCCTGCTCTGTTTTCATAATATTTCCCCTTTATCAAATTATATGTTTTGCCGGCAACGGTTTTAAGGCAATACTACCAAAGATTGTGCGGCGGATGCGTATTAAGATTTTTCATCAAATTGTATAGAAACGATGCAGAAAAACTGTCATATTTAAAATGTCTCCATTCGGTAAAAGAAGATGTCCATATAACAGAAAGCGTCCACCAAAATTAGGGTATCTATGCAGGATGAAAAAATATGTAAGCATATTATGTGCAAAGCCGTTAGATATGTTTTATACGGTTTTGTCGTAAATATAGTCATTCATTATTTTCTTATACTCATCAAAATCACGTATGTACTCTGTTCCGTCATAATGAGTATTTGCCAAAACAAGAAGAACTGAATCCTCAGAAAAGTCATACATATCCTTCCACAGCATTTTCGGAACATAGAGACCTTTCATAGGCTCATTCAACTCAAAAACAAAGCTTTCTTTTCCGTCCGATACCTTGACTTTTGACGTTCCGCTCACATTAACAAGAACAAACTCGGAATTTCGGTTAGCGTGCTGACCACGAACTGCATCGCTGTCTGTACCGTATATGTAAAATAAACGCTTTATTGTGAATGGAATGCTTTTTCCGCCTTCGATAACAACCATTTGCCCACGTTCGTCACCGTGAAGTTCAAAATTAATTATCGAACATTTCTCCTTAAGCCCCATTTTCAGCTCCTCCATTACTTAAAATCATTTATTACGCCTATAACATAATCCTGTTCTTCCTTTGTCATTCCGTTGTACATAGGAATTGACAAAACTGACTTTGCATATTTCTCCGTAACAGGCAAATATCCTTCACTGTGTCCCAAATATTTATACGCTTCCGACAGATGTGGAGGAATGGGATAATGAATTATTGTTCCGATTCTACGATCTTTCATAAATTGCATTAGGCGGTCACGTTCTTCACAGCGAATCACATACTGATGCCAAACACAAGTAGAGCCTTCAATAACCGAAGGAAGCTTTATCAGCGTATTGCTGATATTTTCAGTGTAATACTCGGCAATTCTGATTCTTTCTTCCGTAAGCTCTTTCATATGTGGCAAACGTACACGAAGCAACGCAGCCTGAAGCTCATCCAAACGTGAATTAGCTCCCACCATCATATTGTAATAACGTTTTTCACTTCCATAATTGCGAAATACTTTGAACTTTTTTGCCAAATTCTCGTCATTGGTCACTATTGCTCCTGCATCGCCGAATGCTCCGAGATTTTTTGATGGATAAAAGGAGAAACACCCCACATCGCCAAAAGTACCTGTCATCTGACCGTTAAAGCAGGCTCCGTGTGACTGAGCACAATCCTCAATCAATTTAAGATCATGTTTTTTGCACAAATCGACGATTTTATCCATTTCAGCCGCCATACCGTAAAGATGAACAACCATAACTGCCTTTGTGCGCTCTGTGATTTGTTCCTCTATCATATCAGCATTTATTTCGTAATGTTCATTTGGTTCAACAAATATAGGAGTTGCTCCGTTCATGGAGATTCCCATAACGCTTGCTATATATGTATTTCCCTGAACAATGACCTCATCGCCTTCACCAATACCGAGAAGCCTTACGGCAATCCAAAGAGCATCCAAACCGCTTGCAAGTCCAACGCAATACTTTGCACTCGTATAGGCAGCAAATTCTTCTTCAAATCTACTTACTTCATTTCCTAGCACATACCAACCTGAACGTAGCACTTTTAACGCTGCATCTTCAAAATCCTTCTGATATTTAAAAAAACCCCTATCCATTCTGTTGGGCATTATATTCATTTTATCCACCTCTGCAAAATTTAACATAAAATTGAAATTATTTCTGCCGCAATATCGTCAACGCTTCGCATTTTCGTACCGTTTACGCACTTCACCACGCTCCAGCCAAGCTTTTGGGCACAGTAATCGGCAGCGGATCTCGAGCGTCTCAGATATTCAAGATTGCTCTCATGGATATCCTTTTTAGACTCGTCTCCCGAATAGCGTTTTAACATAAGATTCTGACTAACATTTGGATCTACCCGCAGATATATCGTACAATATGGCTTGGGGATTCCCATGAGTCTGTACTCATAATCGAACAGCCATTTCACAAAGCTTTCCCACTGTTCCTCGAAAAACTTTGCACACTGATGGATGGCATTAGATGTTGTGTAGCGGTCAGCAATTACGATGCCGCCGTCCAGATAAAAATCCTTCCAGTTATTCATATAGCTAGCGTAACGGTCTACTGCAT
>JAIDNR010000370.1 GCA_029063695.1 Ruminococcus sp. | reverse complement strand
CTGATAACTCTGTGAAAAGTAAGACCGTCATAAAATCCGGTTTTAATGAGTTTCTCAAAGTTTTCGCATGAAATAGGAGCTGTTTCCGGATAAAGTTCAATTTTTATTTTCTTTCCGTTCTCCATTTCAATTACAACCATTTTTAATTCCTCCGTTTAATGAATTATTATAGCAAAATCAGGTGGGAGAGTAGGTATGGGATTTCCTTCTTCATCATACTGCCCGTGATTAAATCCGCCGATTGAATGCGGGTCATTCAAATCATTCTGATATTGCTCGAATGGCGAGAGAGTTGTTTCCTCAGTAATTTCTTCTGTAACAACTTCTTCAACAGCCTCCGTAGTAGTATCAGAAGAAGCTGTTGTGATTTCACTGACGAAAATATCCGTTTCAACTTCTGTAATTGCAGTAATTACATTTCCGAAGATATCGGTTTTGATTACTTCAGTTGTAATTTCAGTCGTGACTTCTTCAGTTGCAGTTACAGGAGCTGCCGTAACAGGTCTGCCGAAAATATCAAGGGCAGGCGGTTTGGTAACAGGTGCACCTGTCTGAATGCTTATACCTGTAGGTACAGACTCTGATTGCTGAGGATTCGGCTTTTTTTTCAGTCCGCTTGTATCAGGTTCACCCATACAGCCTCTGAATATCATTATAATTATAAGCATAACAATTAAGCCGCAGGCTATGGCAATAAGTCTGTTGTTATCCATTTTCGGACCTCCTCTCGCTGTATAAATTTAATTATACAACAAAACACTTGTTATGTCAAGCTGTTTTTACAAGTTTCAGTTCATAGATACTAACCCTTGAATTGTCTTTTCCGCCAATACTAAATACAATTTCCGCATCGGACGAAATTTCTTTATCGGTAAATTCAGCTTCATAAGCAGACTTTGCACCTGTTCCCTCAAAAACATCTTCAAAAATAATCTCGCCTGTCTCACTGTTTCTGATACAGAATGGAATTTCCGTGCCGTCAGCGGTTTCAATCTGAAAACTGAAACGATATTTTCCGTTCTGCTTCAATCCAATACCTGAAATAACAGCCTGTACAGACTGATTTGTATTTCCGCCTGTAACGGTTGTGATGTGGTAGGACTTGTCCCAATCCGAGAAATAATCCGATACCATAGCATTGTCATCTTTTTTCATGCTGTACTCAGCATCTGATGCAACATCAATACCAATCTGGTCGGATTCCATGCCGAGAGCCTGACAAATCTTGTCCGCAAGGACATATGCACTGTTCTGCTGAGTTTTTTCAGACGGATGCCAGTCCGAACCCATGCCGTCCGATTGTGTATGAGTAGCGGACTGATAGCACATGATTCTGTCATATCCGGATTCTTTTCTGAAAGTCTCAACTGCCTGTTCAATGTAAGGATATTCCTCAGTACAGCCCATTGTACCAAGTGTACAGATTATATACGCTGATGGATTCTTTTCATGAATCTGATTCAGAAATTTAACATATTCCTCAGCAAATTCAGGTCCTCTTGTTTCAATATCCTTGGAAACATATGTGTCATCATTTGTCCCAAGATTGATTACAATAACATCTTTTTCGTTTCTTTCAAAATCCCATGCGACTTTATAACTGCCGATTTTACCCACATAATCATAATAATCTGGAACGAGACTTTCTGTCTCTCTGTCGCCATTCTGACTGTAACCAGAAATAATTCCGTGACCGCTGTAGCATACTGCACTGTAATCAGCATCAAGCTGTTTGGCGGTAAGATACGCATAGGATTTCATGAAATTTTCTGTTGAGGTCATGAATCCTTCGTATTGGTCTTTTCCTTCAACGCCGTATGCACAGGTAATTGAATCACCGATAAATTCAATCTGCAAATCCTTGTCCGCAGTTGGAATAACAGGTACAGGAGCATCGGAATTGACTTTGATACTGCTCACTCCGATAGCTCCGTTATTTGCCTCAGACAAGTGAATAACTTTGACTGTAGCTGTTCTTGATTCCGAACCAGAAAACAGCTCAACAGTCTTTTTGCTTACGCCGAGAAGTTCATCAAGAATAATTTCATCGTCCACAATAACAGCATATCGTGGACGGTATTTTTCTTCATTTTCAATAAATCCGTCTCCGTTTATCGTGATTTCAGCCGATTTTCCTGTGACTGTAAATTCAATGGCAGAACCACTCTGCACAAGCCAGGTAATGTTGCTTTCAGTATTATAAATACTTCTGCCGATATACTTGACATTTCCACTGACATTGACGGTCTGCTCCGAAAATTCACCTGTGCTGAGAAAAGTCTTACGCATAGCAATCATATCAAAAACGTCAACTCTGCCATCACCATCAACGTCATGTTCTGCCATGATTTCAGTCTCTCCTAGAATAGCCCTGCTGAGTTCTTTTAAGTCCCGTGCATTGTATTCTCCTGCCGCAAAAGCATTCATTCCTGCGATTACAGTAGCTGACAATACAGCGACAGTTGATGTGATAAGTTTTTTCATAATTTTCAATCTCCTTTTTTATAAAAATACCTGTTAAATATATTATACCATAATTTTGTATAATGTCAAGAAAAATTTACAATCCGTTGCAGGAACAGCTTACAAGCATATTCCATGTAGCACAGTCAACCTTGCCGTTCTGCGGCAATGCACATATTTTCTGAAATCCCATGACGGCATTGGTAGTTTCTTCGTTGAAATTTCCGCAGACTTTTATTTTCGGGAAATTATCATAACTCTGTCCCATGCCGTAAAGCATAGCCTGTATGATATATACAAGCTGTCCCGTTGCTCCGCTTTCACATACGAATTTCTCAGACGGAAATGCAGGATAAGGTGCAGGTTTCATGTGAAAAAGCCCCTTGTAAACAGCAACAATTTTATTCCATGTTGCAGAATCTACTGTACCTGTTTCAGTAAGATTATATTCACTCTGAAATGCCCTTACTGTTAATGCAGTCTCTTGTCCATATATACCATCAGGGATAACCGTCGGAATTTTCCTGTCCATAAGTGAAATGGCATGGAGATACCGTTGTAACTCCATGATGTGCTGTCTTTTCTGCTGATTTGAATAAGGCATAATTAATTCTCCTAACTGATAGTATAACCCGGATTCTGATAAGGTCTTTTATCAAATCCATAACGTAAATCGGAATAAACTTCTGCAATAGCGTCCCATGTAACACCGCCGACAAGACCTGTCGGATTTATTCCGAACTGCCGTTGAAATTCAATAACAGACTGCTTTGTAACAGGACCGAAATAGCCTGTATTATTTACCGCAGGAATATTCGGATATGTCTCATGAATAAGAGACAGATATTCCTGAAGTATGCGTACATAATCATTATTTTCGCCCTCTCGGAGTACAATTCCGGGATAAAGTGCAACTTCTGTATATTCAGGCTTAACCGCTTCGGCAATACCCATATATGCACGATAAATATCATTTCTTGTCTGCCTGTCAAGCGAACCAGTCTGCGGAATACCGAAAACTCTCTGAAATGATTTCAGTGACTTTTCTGTTTCTTCTCCGAAATATCCCGTAATTTCAACAGGCTGAACTGCTTCATAATAAGCACCGATTACAGCTAGAAGATATTGAAGCTGCTTTACTTCATTTCCCTGCATACCTATGCTCAAATCTTCCATATAAAGCGGAGTAACTTCCTCAATTGCAATACCTTCAGAATTGAGTTCGGCAAGTCGTTTTACACTTGTATAGATATAAATAATCCTATACCATGTTGCCTCATTGATAACTCCTGTAATGTCAAGGTCAAAGATTTCCTGAAATACACGGACGGCTTCAACTGTGGACGTATCAAAAATACCGTCTGCCTGCGGAATTTTCGGAATTGCAGGATAATTTCTTGAAATTCTGTTAAGAAAAATCTGCATTGACTTTACATCATTGCTTGCTGAACCGTACTGTAACGGAATGCCTGGATATGACGGCATTGCAGATTTAACGGGTGCATCTTTCACAATATTTATATCATCTCCATAATAGTATTGCAGTATTTCATAGGGTGAAAATCCGCTGTTTGCAAGGTCAACAGTTCCCCACTGCGATAATCCTGAACAGGTTGACGTTGTACCATTACAGAATGAAGTGAACAGCGGTTCAACACTTCCCTGCCTCTGAACATAGTCATTGAAAAGTTCATCAACAAGATAGCTTATGTTCTGAAAATATTCTCTTCCACTGATAAATTTCTGGTCATACTGAGTAGTTGACGTAATATCAAAATCATATCCTCTTGACCTGTACCATTCTGTGTAAACACGATTCAGAACGAAACTGACAATAGCATAAATATTTGCACGGAGTGCACTTTCAGGCCATGTCGGAAAAATTTCACTCGATGCAACATTCTTGATATAACTCGGAAAATCAACTGTAACATTCGGAGCATTTGAATCAGGAGCTCCTAAATGTACAGTAATTGTTTCCGGAATAAACGGCATTCCTGTAAGCATATTTCCTCCTTACACATTAGGTTCCTGATTAAAATAAGTCAATGTTTCATCACTGCTTTTCATCATAAGCGGAACAGGTATCATATTGAAATTCTGAATTGATGTAATACCCGAAAATACAGGAACATCAACACTTCTTGCATTGAAGTATCCGTTTGCCCTGACGTTTATATCAAAAAGACTGTATGGTCTTTCAGCAGGATTCGCTGACTGGGAATAAATAATATCAGGAGCAGGAGTTTCAAGTTTTATTGTTGTTCCGCTTATATCAGTCAATCCTGATGCGATTATGAATCTGTTTCCGTTAACGATAGCCGAAACAATTACAGTAGCATTTTCTATCGGATATGCTTCATGTCCTGCCCTGACATTAACGAGGATATAGCCAGTTGAACTGCCCATTCCCTCTGTTGAACCATATTCGGCATCTGAAATGTCTTCTTCAGAAAGTTCCGACAAATCAGGTTCGGGAAAGCGTTCTTCAATATCGTCTTCTGCGGAATTTTCCGTCTCACTTTCTTCCGGAACTTCCTGCTTCTGGACTTCTTCTTCCTCAACAGGAAGTTCAACTTCTGTATTTTTCTCCGTCGGCTCGGACTCAGGTGCTTTTTCTGCTTCTTTCTCCTGTGTTTCGGGATTCACCGAAGGTATTCTTTTGCCATAAAGCTTCATCATGTCATTTTTATACTGCTCAATATCCATTTGGTTCATTTAATCGCCTCCATTGCTGAATTATATTCATAAAAACTTTTGCTTATACATAAATCTTAAGATAAAATTAAGCTGATTGTAATTTTTTTGTAAGATTGATAAGTTATAATATTAATCATCAAAAAAGAATCGAGGTACATAAATGAAACAACTGATAAAATATTTTAATTATTCACTTATAACCATTTTTGCAATATGCATTATTCTTGCGGTATACGGTTTAATTACAAATAAATCTGCTTCCATTCCTGCTTCATGGCTGATTATTCCGGCAGGAGCTTATATCTGCTTTTTTATTGCCAAAAAGCTCAATCAGCTTGAATCAATCCATATGACTGTCTGCGAATACAGACGGATTTCTGCCTGTATGTGTATTCTTCTTTTCACGGCACAGCTTATAACTGCAATATTTGCCGATTTTACACCTATAAATGACCTTTCCCATGTATGTACAGGAGCAAAAAATATTATTCTCGGCAACGATATTTCCCAAAATCTTCCCGATTATCAGCCTGACTATTTTGAAATCTATCCGAATAATCATATGCTTTTTATTTTAATTTATCTGCTGTACAAGATTGAATTTGTATTCACGGGAAATATGAGTGATTTTCTGCCTACTGCAATTAATCTTATAGGACTGAATGTTTCGTATATTCTTCTGTGCAGATGTGCGGAAATGACTCACAAACCACCAAAAGCTTTTGTATGTGCAGTTCGTGGAATGCTTTTCACACCGCTGATTACATACACATCATTTTTTTATACCGATTCTATGGCTATGCCATTAGTTATGATTTCTGCATATCTTTATCTGAAATACAAGAAATCAGAAAAAATATCCATACTTATTATGTGCAGTGCTTTTATAGGAATCGCATATAAAATGAAGGGCAGTTCACTCGTTCTGCTTATTGCAATAATTATCGAAATGGCTTTAAATAATCCTAAAATAAAAGATTTTTTTGCTGTGATACTCCCCTGCTTTATTTCAGTAAAGATTATTTCTGAAACAGCACTGAAAATGCTTCATATAAGTCATGAAACTATTAAAGAAAAAGCCTTTCCGCTTATTCACTGGATTATGATGAGTGCTGATGGCAAAGGCGGATATAATCGTGATGATTTTCTTTTTACGCATAGTTTATGCGGTAATGAAAAAGTATCAGCCGATTTTGAAAGACTTACCCAAAAACTCAGTAATCAGGGATTTTTTGGATTCCTTATACATATTGTCGATAAAATCGCTTATACATGGGAAAACTGTGCTTTTATGGCAGGATATTACTATAATGAAAGTTTTTCGTCAGGAATATTTTATATTACTACTTTTTTCTGTCACTTCACTTTACTTTTTTCAATTTTTATGGGAATAAAAAAATGCAAAGACAAAACATTTCTGTTCCGTCTTTGCCTGTTCGGTTTAATAATTTTTTTACTGATATGGGAAACAAGATGCAGATATTTGGTAAGCTTTTTTCCGCTGTTTTTGCTGATTTAGCCGTCAATCAGACCTTTTATGCCGTTCTCCCTGAAACGCTGTTTATAGTAAGAAAGTTCGTCCTCAATCAAATCATCAATAACACTCATTCCCAGAAGTTCAACAGGTGCCTTGTCATCAGTAAAAATCCTGTCACCTGCTTTGTATTCATCAAGTCCGTCATTTACTTTGCTCATAATTGTATACAAATCTGATTTTTCAAGTATCTCTGATTTTTCTTTGAATCTTTTAATAAATCTCGGGTCATTTGATGCAAAAAGTTCACGGTTTGTTGTATTTCCGACATCAACAGTATATACTTCACTGAACTGAGATGCAATTGTATCTGCAAGCCATGAATTTATACCGTCATCACTTTCTGAACGCATATTCATATTTACAACCATAACACCATTTTCGTTGAGATGTTCACGGACGAGTGAAAAAAATTCCTTTGATGACATCTGAAACGGAATTGTTATATCCTGATAAGCGTCAACCATTATAACATCGTATCTTTTATCACATACATTCAGGAAGGCTCTGCCGTCGTATGTTGTGACTTTTACTTTCTCAGGCAGTTCAAAGTATTCATATGCAAGTTTTGTTATTTTTTCGTCAATTTCAACGCCCTCAACAGTTATACCGTCAAAATACTCAATACACTGTTTTGCGTAAGTACCTGTACCCATTCCCAGAATGAGAATATCCGTAGTATCATCAGTATCAGCCATAAGCGGAGCTGCCATAGCATAGTCATAATACATTCCTGTAAGTCCGCCTGATTTCATGTAAACCGACTGTACGCCGAAAAGTACATTGGTTGAAAGTGATGTGCGACGTTCATTTTCTTTCACCTGCAAATAATTGTAAACCGATTCACCCTCATAAGCCAAATCTTTTTCCCAGAATGCAAAATTCAGAGACGGTGACAAAAAGCAGCATATTACAAATAAAACTGCTGATATTACTGTTTTTGACTTGCATCTTTTGGAACTTATAAAGTAAACTATGCCAAGAATCAGAAGTATGGTCGAAAAAATCAGAAATGTTACTGCTGTTCCAACAGTCGGAATTGATATGAACGTAGGAACAAACGTACCTATAATACTTCCTATTGTATTGAATGCACCAAGTGTTCCGACTGTTTTTCCGCTGTCGTCAAGGCTGTCCACTGTGTATTTTACAAGCGACGGAGTAACAGTTCCAAGCAGAAAAAGTGGATAGACAAATACAACCATACATGTTATGAATGCCGCCCACACAAGAAAATTTGTGTTGACCGTAACAACAAGAAGTGCTGATATTCCAAGTATTGCAAACTTGCCGATGAACGGAATAGCTGCAACCCATACACCTGCAACAAGTATTCTGCCATAGAGTTTATCGGGATTCGGATTCTTGTCGGCACTCTTTCCGCCATAGATATTTCCGAGAGCCATTGCAATCATTATAGTACCGATTATAATAGTCCAAACAATCTGCGATGAACTAAAATAAGGAGCCAGCAGACGGCTTGCACCCAGTTCAACTGCCATTACTGACATTCCCGAAAAAAATTCAGTAAGATAAAGATACCATTTATTCATCAATATTTTCGGGATATTTTCTTTTTTTGACATTTTTTACCTCCTGTAACAAAAGTTTACAGAATTATTATATCATATTTTACTGAGAATTTCAATACATTTTCATAACATAAAACAGACTCTGTTTATAACAGAGTCTGTTCCATTTTTGATTCAGTTTTACTTATTTATTATCTTTGCGACGGAAAACAGATGAAAATTTTATAGCAGCGAAACCAAATACTGTCATCATAGATGCACCAATAACCATCAGGATATTTGCAAGTGAGTTGTTACCTGTCTGAGGAAGATTAACTTCATTGCTGTTTGAATCAGTACCGATACCGCTTTCGGGATTAATGTCATAAACATCAAGAACTACGTCGGAATCATCTGTCAAAGTAATCTGATAATGACTGTCTGATTTTTCAGTAATTTCAGCTGAAACAGCAACGATGTCATTTTTTCCATTGTAGTCATTTATCGACCAGCTGCAAAGCTCTTCATCAGAAGCAATATGATTAGCAGTTGTTGTAGTTGTAGGCTCTGCTGTTGCTTTGATTTTTATTGTAGTAGTTATTGACGGCTTAGCTGTTGTTGTGATTGTAGCTGTTGTAGTTGTAGTAGTTGGCTCTGCTGTTGTTGTAGTTGTAGCCTTTGTTGTAGTTGTTGTAGGCTCTGCTGTTGTTGTGGTTGTAGCCTTTGTTGTTGTAGTTGTTGT
>JAIDNR010000037.1 GCA_029063695.1 Ruminococcus sp. | reverse complement strand
GGGTACGCCTGTCGGAACGGCAACAATATACCGTCAGCTTGACAGTCTTGTCGATTCGGGTATTGTGAGAAAGTTTGTCATTGACGGCAAGACGAGTGCCTGTTATCAGTATGTTGAAAATGAAAAGGACTGCCGTGAACATTTTCACCTCAAGTGCCTCTGCTGCGGAAAGCTGATTCATCTTGAATGCAGTCAGCTTATGGATATAAGTCGCCATATTGCAGAACACCACGGCTTTGAAATTGACCATTCGCAAACTGTCTTTTATGGCAGATGTTCCGATTGCTGTGATTCGACAGACGGATAAATCCTTACTTCATCTGAATCATTATCGCATATTTCCGTCGGAATTGATTTAGGAATGTATATTTTCATATCTTCATCATTCATTCTTATCACCTCTTGACTTTATTATTTGCCCTCATATGAAAATTATACCTGTAAATTACTTGACTTTATGGTAGAAATGTGATAAAATATCTGTAGAATTTTTGAATTTCGGAGGAAATTATGAAAGAAGAACAGGATTTTCAGGAAGTAAAATTGCCCGACAATAAATCGAAAAGAACCTTGATTGGTATTTCGGCAGGCATAGCCGTTATTGTTGCCGTTGTGATTTTTACAGCAGTTTTTGTAGGTCTGAATGCCTACCGCAGACCGATTAAAGATGTTACGAAAGGCGTAAATAAGGCTGATACTTTACTGCTTATGGAATCAATTTACCCCGAAGATATTATTACAGTAAAACGGATTAACAAGAAAGATTCGGGTACTTCATGGAAAGATTATCTCAGACAGAATGATGACTACATAGAATCCCAAATGGATAAAATGGGTCTTAAAAAAGCCAAATGTGATATAGTTGCCAAAGAAAAAATCAGTGGAAGCAATCTCACTAATATTAAAAATTTTTATCAGGAAGCATATGAAGCTGATGTTAAAAAGGCTTATCGTGTTGAAGTTAACATGACTTTCAAGACAAATGGTGGTAATGAAACTCCGTCAGGCTGGCTTTGCGTTGTAAAACTGAAAGATGAAGGCTGGAAATTTTGTCCCGAATACAGCGAAGACCATTTCGATTTCATTGACAAGGCTGTTAATTTTCAATAATCAACAACGTCGGAGTGTTTCTCCGACATTTTTACGGAGATGATTTTATGTCAGGTATCATTCTTAATCAGACAATTATAATGCTGATGCTCATGCTCGTTGGCGTTCTTTGCAGTAAAACAAAGATTATCAGCAGTTCGGCAAACAGGGAACTTTCAAAATTCGTTCTTCAGATTGTCAACCCGATTATGATTTTCATGTCATATCAGACTGAAATTCATGATAAACTTGTAAAAAATCTGCTTGTGACTTTTCTGCTGTCCGTCGGTACTTTTGCCGTGATGATTTGTGCAGTTTACCTGCTTATTCCGAAAAAAGAGGGCAGGGAAACTGAAATAGAACGCTTTTCATCTGTTTATTCAAACTGTGCATTTATGGGAATGCCGCTTGCAAATGCAATGTTCGGAAATGAGGGTGTTTTCTATCTTACTGCATTCATCACTGTATTCAATCTTGTTGTATGGACTCATGGAATAATCATGCTTACGGGTGAGCGTGACATGAAAAAAGTGATAAAAGTTTTCTATTCGCCTACTGTCATATCAATTGTACTCGGACTGATTACTTTTTTCCTACAAATAAAAATTCCCGAACTTCCCGCAAAAGCAATGAGTTATATATCAGACCTGAATACACCTATGGCAATGATAGTTTCGGGAGTAAGTATGGCAGAAACAAATATTCCGAAAATGCTGAAAAAGGCAGGAGTATACAGAGTATGCTTAATAAAGCTTATTATACTTCCTGCAATATTGGCAGTCGGATTCTCATTCCTGCCGATTGATGAAAAAGTCAGATTGACAGTCCTTGTTGCCGCTTCTGCTCCGCCTGCCGCAATGTGTACACTGCAATGCCTGAACAACGGAAAGAATTATTTATACTCATCGGAAATTTTTACAGCAGGTACAATCTTTTCTATAGCAACACTTCCCATAATCGTAAAATCAACAGAATATTTAACAAAAATATTAAGTTAACTTTGTTAATAATGCTGATTTTTAGAACTTTTTTATGAAAAAGGTTTATTTTTTAGCTGAAATATGATATAATATAATTGTTATTTTTGGGTAATCTTTTTAAGGCAGCCTTATCTTCCAAAACCTGTTTTAACAGGCTTCCGCCATTGGATTACTCCTATTTTTCCCTTCACTTACCTAAAATAAAAAGAATGGAGTTTATGCAAATGGAAAAAAGAGGAATTAGCAAACTGGATTTGAAAAGACGCAACAGAATGCAAATCCTGAGGATAATAAGAGAATACGGTCCTATTTCGAGAGTTGACGTTGCAAGTGCACTCGAAATCACAAGAGCCGCAGTCACTATTATCACAAATGAGATGATTGAAGAGGGTGTTCTCGTGGAAATCGGCGAAGCTCCGGTTAACACTGAAAAGCTCCAGAAAGGCAGAAGAAAAATCCTCATCGATATCAATGTCAACAGTCGTTTTGCCCTTGGTGCAACTGTTGATGAAAAAGAAGTCACTGTTGGTCTTACAAATCTCAATTCTGAAGTTCTTGATAAGTCCAGTATGGAAATTGATGACAGAACAACAAGCAAAGATATCATCAACTACATAATCAAGGCAAGCAATACCATGATTGAAAACAGTGCCTTGACAAAAGACAATATACTTGGTCTCGGTGTCGGTGTTGTACCTTCTATGTGGGGCAAGCTCAAGATTTTCTATAAAGACGGCGTTCTTGATTTTGGCAGCTTTATTGAAAAGCTTTCTGCTGGTCTTGATGTTGAAATTGAGTGCGGAAATGCTATCGGTCTTATGGCACTTGCAAGCAATGAGTTCAAAGCTCAGAATGGTTATCAGAAAAATTCGGCATTCATTCACAACGGAAATCAGGTTAATCTTGCTATTATAAACAAGAATGAGCTTTCAAGCGACTATATCTACTATACTTCTATGATTGAAAAGTATATCGTAGCTCCCAACGGTAAAGCAATTGAAGGCTATCCGAACGGTTCGGTTAAAGCAGAACTTTCAAAACCTGCAATGCTTTCCGCTTTCTGTAATATCTGCTCAAACGATAAAACACCTATTTTATGGGATATTATCAAGGGTGACAAGAAAAATATCAATGTCGATACGGTTTTCATGGCTCTTATGAGAGGTGAAGAATCTGTAAAGAACCTTGTTGATGACATTATTGCAAAGTATACTGTTTTAATCAACAACATTGCTATAAGTCATTTTGCAAAGAAAATTATTCTTCATAATTATAAACTCAATGAAAAGCAGTTTGATTATATAAAGCGTGAGATGGGTCGCCTTGTAAACGAAGATATTGTTGACAGAGTTGTTCTCAGCAAGCTTGACGGAAAAAATAACTTCCTCGGCGGTTGTGCATTGATTATTCAGAACGGCTTCTATAATAAAGGCGGTTTACAGTAAAAAGATTAACCTGAGTTAAAATAAACTCCGGTTTTCTGATTGTAAATCAAAACCACCCGTTGAACGGGTGGTTTGCGATAGCCCTATAAGGGCTTGATACTGACACTGCCCCTTAAGTG
>JAIDNR010000369.1 GCA_029063695.1 Ruminococcus sp. | reverse complement strand
TAGCACAGGGTGTTGGACTTGCCGCACCGCAGATTGGAATATGCCGCAGAATTTTTATCATGCACCTTGATGACGAGGGACGTATTGAGGCTATAAATCCCGAAATTACATCACATTCGGGAAAACAGCGTGTGCAGGAAGGCTGCCTTTCATGTCCTAATCTCTGGGGATATGTTACACGTCCTATGAAAGTTCATCTTAAGGCACAGGACAGAAACGGCAACTGGTTTGAAAAGGATTTCACAGAACTTGCCGCACAGTGTACAAGTCATGAAAATGACCACCTTGATGGTCATGTTTTTACTGAATTTGTTGAGGAATTTTTCGTACCTGAGGAGGAATGAATTTGAAGATAGTTTTTATGGGAACACCCGATTTCGCAGTTCCGTGTCTGAAAAAACTTGCTGTAAGCAGTCATGAGGTTGCGGCAGTTTTCACTCAGCCCGATAAGCCGAAGGGCAGAGGATATAAAATGATTCCAACACCTGTAAAATCAGCGGCACTGGAATACAATATTCCCGTATATCAGCCGATTTCACTGAGAAAAGGTGAGGACGCTGAAAATGCAATGAAAATTCTTCATGATATTGCTCCCGAACTGATTGTTGTTACTGCATACGGACAGATTCTGCCGAAAGAAGTTCTGGAACTTCCGAAATATGGCTGTATCAATATTCATGCATCACTTCTGCCGAAATACAGAGGAGCTGCACCGATTAACTGGGTTCTGCTGAACGGCGAAACCGAAACTGGTGTGACTTCAATGCAGATGAATGAGGGACTTGATACAGGCGATATGCTGATTAAAAAGTCCACTCCGATAGGTAAAAATGAGACATATTCGGAATTATACAGCAGACTTTCCGAAATCGGCGGAGAAGTTCTCATGGAAACGATTGATGGAATACTGAATAATACAATTATTCCCGAAAAGCAAGACAATTCACAAAGCTGTTATTCTCCTATGATTAGCAAAGCAATGAGTTATCTTGATTTTAATATGTCCGTGCATGATGTTCATAATACTGTCAGAGGAGTTACGGGCTATACTACAATGAATGGTAAACGACTGAAAGTATTTTCTTCTGAAATTTCAGATTGTAATTTACCGTCTGTACCGGGTACTATAGTTGATACAGAAAGATTCGGTGTAAGTTGCTGGGACGGTGTTATAATTTTTAACGAAGTTCAGCTTGAGGGCAGTAAACGTATGAAAACAGCCGATTTTCTTCGTGGAAGAAAACTAACTGAAGGTGAAAAACTTGGTTGAGGGTAAAAAATGACTAATCCACGTTATCTCGCAGCAAAACTGCTTGACAAGACTTTTAAAAGCGGCAGTTACTCAAATATACAGTTAAACAGCGGACTTGAAAAATCCGACCTTGATAATCAGGGAAAAAGACTTTGTACAGCAATTTATTATGGAGTGATTCAGCGAAAAATTACGCTTGACTATATTTTGTCAAAATACTGCTCACGTCCGCTTGAAAAAATGGACAGCATAGTTGTGACAATATTAAGATGTGGAATCTATCAGCTTTTGTTTATGGACGGTATTCCCGATAATGCGGCGGTTAATGAAAGTGTTGCACTTGTAAAGCAGTTCAGGAAAACAAGTGCAGGCGGAATGGTTAATGCTGTTCTGCGTAATTTTATAAGGGACGGTAAGAAACTTGTCTGCAATTTACATGGCACAGAGGCTGTTTCTGTGGAATATTCAGTTCCTGTACCGCTTATTGAAAGTCTCGCCGATGATTATGACATGAATACAGCAGTATTATTTTTTAAATATACGGCTGAATCAGAGGATTTTACTTATATCCGCAGAAATCCGCTGAAATGTACTCATGATGAACTTGTCAAATCTCTTGACGTAATTGAACTTCATACAGACGATGAATTGTGCTATAAATTCGCAAACGGAGATGTAATCAATAAAAACGCCTTTAAATCGGGATTTTTTCACGTTCAGGGCTTGTCATCTCAGATATGCTGTATGGCATTGAATCCGACGGAAAATGATACGGTGCTTGATATATGTGCCGCACCCGGCGGAAAGACTTTTACAATGGCGGAAATGATGAACGGCAGGGGAAAAATTCACGCATTTGACCTGCATGAAAAGCGTGTTAAACTCATACAGGACGGTGCGGAACGTCTGGGACTTACTAATATTACATCAAGAACAGGTGACGCATCAAAGTTCAATCCTGAACTTCCTGAGTATACAAAAATTCTTTGTGATGTACCATGCTCAGGTTTTGGAGTAATCCGTCATAAACCTGAAATAAAGTACAAGAATCTGACGGATTTTGAAAACCTGCCTGAAATTCAGTACAAAATTGCAGAAAACGCACTGAAATATCTTGCTGTCGGCGGTGAAATGGTATACTCAACCTGCACCGTGCGGAAAGCGGAAAATAATGATGTTGTTATGAGGCTTTTAGCAAGTCACCCTGAAATTGAACTTGCGGAAATGCCTGAACTTTATGGAAACAGACTTGAAAATCCCATGACATTGTTTCCGTTCAGAATAAATGGCTGTGATGGATTCTTTATTGCAAAGTTTAAGAAAATATATTGACAAGGACGGTGAGCCAATGGAAAAAGTTGATATTTTAAATCTCAGTTTGCAGGAATTGCAGGACGCTATCATTGAAATGGGTGAGAAAAAATTTCGTGCAAAGCAGGTTTTTCAGTGGCTTCACGTTAAAAAAGTTCTTGATTTTGATAAAATGACTGATATTTCTGTCCAATTAAGAGGGCAACTGCAAAAAAAATTTTGTATAAATAGACTATTTGTGCAGAAAAGACTTGAATCTTGTATAGATAATACTGTAAAATATCTTTATAGGCTTCATGACGGCAATTTTATTGAGACTGTTTTAATGGAATACAGTTACGGTTACAGCCTTTGTATCTCAACACAGGTAGGGTGCAGAATGGGTTGCGGATTCTGTGCATCTGCAATTGCGGGATTTGTAAGAAATCTTGAACCTTCCGAAATGCTTATGCAGATTTATGAGACTGAAAAAAATTCAGATGTGAAAATTTCAAATCTTGTACTTATGGGAATCGGTGAACCTCTTGATAATTTTGACAATGTTCTGAAATTTCTTAATCTGCTTTCAAATAAGGACGGCAATAATTTTAGTTTAAGGCACGTTTCATTGTCAACCTGCGGAATAGTTCCGAAGATTTATGAACTTGCTGAACTTCATTTGGGTTTAACGCTGTGTATTTCTCTGCATAGTGCTGGTAATTCTGCAAGAAGTGAAATAATGCCTGTAAACCGTGCATATAATATACAGGAACTTCTGAAAGCCTGTCGTTACTATATTTCGGCAACGGGCAGACGAATTACTTTTGAATATGCCGTAATTGATGATGTTAATTCATCTGATTCAGATGCGGACAGGCTTTCGGGTTTGCTCAGAGGAATGAACTGTCATGTAAATCTTATTCCCGTTAATAAAGTTCGTGAAAGAAATTACAGAACTGCAAAAAATGCCGTTTCTGATTTTGCAGAACGTCTTGAAAAGCGTGGAATAAATGCCACCATAAGACGAACACTTGGAAGTGATATAGAAGCGGCTTGCGGTCAGTTAAGACGTGATGCTGCAAGTGAAAACGCATGGAATGGAGGTGCAGACATATGAATTTCAGATTTGGGACGGATATAGGATTAAAACGTAACGAAAATCAGGATTCCGTAAGGTGTGAGTATTTCGGTCATAATGTTCTTGCTGTTGTATGTGACGGTATGGGCGGTGAACGTGCAGGAAAAGAAGCAAGTGAAATAGCTATAAATGAGTTCTTTCAGCGTTTCAGTGACGGCTATAATGAGAACTTGAACAATGATGATATACGCAAACTCATGATTTCTTCAGTTTCGGCGGCTAATTCTGTTATTTACACAAGGGCAAGACTTGATTTTAAAAATTTCGGAATGGGTACAACGTGTGTTGCTGCGTTTGTCAATTCTGAAGCGGCATTTATTGCGAATGTCGGTGACAGCCGTGCCTATGTGATTACTGAGGCAGGAATATATCAGGTTACAGCAGACCATAATGTTGCGGCACTGCTTTATGAACGTGGCGAAATTACAAAAGAAGAATTGCAGACTCACCCGCAGCGGCATATGCTTATAAGGGCAGTGGGTGTGGATAAGACAGTTCTTACTGATACATTTACTCTCACATATACAGACAACATCAATATCATGCTGTGTTCTGACGGTCTATCGGGATATTGCAGTGATGAAGAAATGTTTGATGCTATTTCCACAAGTGCATTTGATAACTGCGTGGATTCTCTTATAAAGCTTGCACTTGACAAAGGTGGCAGGGATAATATTACAGTTGCAATTGTCTCAGGCTGATTCATGTTGTTATTAATTTTAATAAATCTATAAATCTAAAGGAAGGATAAGAAAATGGATAAGTACATCGGCAAAAAACTCGATGGCAGATATGAAATAACTGAACTTATCGGTGTCGGCGGAATGGCTGAGGTCTATAAGGGCATTGATGTTATTGACAACAAATCTGTCGCTATCAAGATTCTTAAAAAGGAATATGCGGAAAATGAGGAATTTCTCCGTCGTTTCAGAAATGAATCAAAGGCAATAGCGGTTCTTTCTCACCCGAATATCGTTAGAATTTATGATGTGGGATTCTCAGAACAGCTTCAGTATATTGTAATGGAATATATTGAGGGAATTACTCTTAAAGAGTATATTGAGGAAGAAAGAGTCCTTACATGGAAAGATACTATTCATTTTGTGATTCAGATTCTCCGTGCATTACAGCACGCTCATGATAAGGGAATCGTACACAGAGATATTAAACCGCAGAATATAATGATGTTCAATGATGGTACTATAAAGGTCATGGATTTTGGTATTGCCAAATTCGCACGTGAAGAGGGCAAAACAGCTACTGACCAAGCTATCGGAAGTGTTCACTATATAAGTCCTGAACAGGCTGGCGGTGATGTTACAGACCAGAAGAGTGACATCTATTCTGTCGGTGCAATGATGTATGAGATGCTTACAGGAAAAAAGCCTTTTGATAGTGATAATCCCGTAGCAATTGCGGTTATGCATATGCACGATATTCCTGAACGTCCGAGAGCTGTCAATCCTGATATTCCCGACGGACTTGAGGAAATAGTTCTCAAAGCTATGGAAAAAGACCCATATGACAGATACCAGAATACAGACGAAATGCTTGCTGATATTGCCAGATTCAAGGAAAATCCCGATATGGTTTTCGGCTATTATCAGGAGGAAGGTTCAGATTATGATGAAGAAACACGCTATGCAGGACAGGGCGTTGATTATTCAGAAGAAGCAGTACAGAATAATGTATACGCTTCTGTAAATGCAGGCGGCGGTTATTCTTCACAGGCTTACGGAAATGCTTATGACAATGATGATTACTATGATGATGAAGATGATTATGACGATGACGATGATGACGATGATGAGGAAGAAGAAGGTCATTCATCTCTTGCCGTTACTGTACTTACCGCTGTAGTAGTTGTTGTTATTATTGTCGGCGTTATTGTTATTGCAATGCTGCTTTCTGATATGATTAAAACTACATCAAAAGATAGAAATGACTGGAGAATGCCCAACGTTGTAGGTATGGATTTCAATGATGCAGTAAATATGTATGGTAACAATATCAAGTTTGAAAAGGACGGCGAGGAATACAACGAAGCAGAAGCAGGTATTATTATCGAACAGGATATTGCTGATGGTACTGAATTCAAGAAAGGCGATACCCTTAAAGTTGTAATCAGTAAAGGTATGGAAACTGTTGAAGTTCCTGATGTCACAAATAAGAATGCCGAGCTTGTAAAAGATATTCTTACACAGGTTGGTCTTGTAGGTGAAATCAAGAAATCATCAAGTACCGAAGTTGAAGAGGGATATGTAATCAAGACAGAACCAGAAGCAGGTCAGCAGGCACACAAGGGTTCAACTGTTATTATCTATGTAAGTATGGGTAAGGATTTGTCTCAGGTTAAGGTTGAAAACTGGGTTGGCATGACAATTGAAGACGCAACTGTTGTTGCAGGATATAAGGGACTTAAAATAAATACCGAACCTATGGCTTCTTATGAGGACGAGGGCAAGGTTGTAAAACAGTCTATTGAACCTGATGAAAAGGTTGACATTGGAACTGAAATTACTTTCTATGTCAGCAACGGCAAGAAACCGGACGGCGAAATTCCTTTCCAGATTGACTTCCCTGTTGAAGCAAACGGACGTTTCGTTGTTGCATTCATGTTCTCAAATGAGGACGGTACAATAAATACACAGGAAACTCCTACATTCTATTGTCCTGAAAATTCGTCAATCACACAGCCTGTTATCGGTTCGGGTGAGGACGTAAGCGTAACAGTTTCAATTACAAATCTCAGCACACAGAAGAGAGCTACTATCGGAACTTACAGCTTTAACTTTGCTGAAGGTACAGCAGTATGTACAGCAGGCGGAGATATTACAGCCGCATTACAGCAGATTGACGGATTCCCAAAGGCAGAAGAAGACCCGACAGAAGCTCCAGAACGACCGACAGAAGCTCCGAACAACTATCAGCCCGGTGTAAATGGTGACTACGATGCAAACGGCAACTGGGTATATTACAGAGAAGGCGAAAACGGCGACTGGAGAAACGGTGCATGGTCATGGTATATAGCAGGCACAAACGGCGAATGGGGTCAGGACGGCAACTGGAGATGGTATAATCAGTATGTTGACGGCGACTGGCTGAACGGCACATGGCAGTGGTATATCCCATATGTAAACGGTGAATGGGGTCAGGACGGTCTCTGGTACTGGTATACAGGTGGTCAATGGTGATAAATTTTGCAAAAACAAGCGGAATTATACTGAAATGCTTAGGGGGACTCTATACAGTGGAGTCCCCTGACGGCATTTTTGAGTGTAAGGCAAGAGGTGTTTTCCGCAATATGGGAATAAGCCCGTCTGTCGGTGATAGTGTAATTGTCGAAAACGGCGTTATATCTGAAATCGGTGACAGAAAAAATTTTTTGATAAGACCGCCTCTTGCAAATCTTGACTGTATTATTTTTATAGTTTCAACTGTAAGTCCGTCTCCTAATTTTCTGATTCTTGATAAGTTTATCGCAATTGCGGAATATAAAAAAATTGAGCCTGTTGTAATAATCACCAAAACGGATTTGGGCAACAGCAGTCCCATACATGAAATATATGATTCAATAGGAATAAAAGTACTGGAAATTGACTACAACGACGAATCATCAGTACAGGCTGTCCGTGAACTTCTCAGAGGAAAAATAAGTGCATTTACGGGAAATTCGGGTGCGGGGAAATCAACGCTCCTGAATGCCGTTGATTCTTCCTTGAATATACCGACGGGTGAAATAAGTAAAAAACTCGGCAGAGGAAAGCACACTACACGTCATGCGGAACTTTACAGGCTTGCGGACGGCGGATATATTGCAGATACTCCCGGATTTTCAACATTCGAGACGAACCGCTATGATATAATACGAAAAGAGGAACTGGCAGGCTGTTTCCGTGAATTTTACGGACTGACTGAAAATTGTCGTTTCAGAGATTGTTCTCATACCTGTGAGAAAGGCTGTGCCGTGATTGATGCCGTTGACAACGGAGATATTCCGAAAATGCGTCATGAAAGCTATTGTGCAATGTATAATGAGGCAAAACAGCTTAAGGAGTGGGAATTGAAATGAAATGTGTTATTTTTGCAGGCGGAGAAATAAAGGATTTCGGTTTTATTGATACTTCCGAACTTTCACAGAATTTTGTTATCTGTGCGGACAGCGGATATAAATATGCCAAAAAACTGGGAATAGTTCCTGATATAATTATGGGAGATTTTGATTCTTATACAGGCAGACTTCCCGAAAATATCGAAATTTACAGAAGTATTCCCGAAAAAGATGATACAGATACAATGCTTGCGGTAAAAACAGCCATATCACGTGGATTCACTGAAATTGTACTTTACGGTGCATTGGGTAAAAGATTTGACCATGCATTTGCAAATATACAGTCTCTTGTTTATGCTCATGAAAACGGCTGTGCCATAAGTATTCTTGATTCCGATAATGAAATAACAGTACAAGGTGCAGGGGAAAAAGATTATCTTAAGCGTGAAGGCTGGTATTTTTCAATTTTTGCACTGACTGATACAGCAGTTATAGGAAGATACAGCGGAGTCAAATATCCGCTTGAAAATTATCTGCTGAAATCGTCGTTTCCTATAGGAGTAAGCAATGAAATAACGGCGGACAAGGCTGTTTTACAGCTTGATTCGGGACTTATTCTTGTTGTACGCTCAAAAATGTAACCAAATTCTGTTCAGTGAATATAATATAATACATCACTGAATAAAGGAGGTACATAATGAAAATAGTTGTAATTAAAAGTCCGAAATTCTTATCAGGAATATTGCGTGCGATTTTCAAGATAAAAAAAGAAGAGGAATAAAAGATATGCTGTGCTTTATTTCGGCACAGCATATTTTTTTGTGGTTATTTTCAGAATAATTAAGGAAATTATAAGTCCTGTTATGCTTCCGCAGGTATCAATAAGTACATCAGTAAACATACACGAACGCCCCGGAACGAAATATTGATGAAGTTCATCGGAGCAGGCATACAGAAAGCAGAATCCCACAACGCTGATACTCTTCTTGCTTATCAGTTTTTTTCTTCCTGCTGCCATAGATGAAAAGAATCCCAATGCCGTATATATTGAAAAATGTGCGATTTTTCTGATAAAATGACTGATTTTATCAAAAATTTCGGTTTGCTGAGATTCAGGAATGGTATCAAAATTACTGTAAAATATATTGGTTATAATTTTTACGAAAGTTCCGCTTGTTTCAGATGATTCATCTGAATTTTCACACGAAAATAAAAATATGCATACCATAACAGCAAAAGTGATTACAGAAAATATTATCTGTGCTTTATTGATTTTTTTCATAGCCGAAAATCTCGTT